>JANNVG010000410.1:0-6342 GCA_031414395.1 Fimbriiglobus sp. | reverse complement strand
GTCGCCCCCGGCGGGTCGGAGATGGGGTCGGTGATGCGATACCCCACTGCCGGCAGGCCGGTCGTGTTCGGGCACCCGCCGAGCGACACCTGCACCGCCGCCGGCCGCTGGGCGAGGGCCAGCAGGTTGATGCCGTGCGCGTGGCCGCCCACGTCGATCAGCAGGTCGATGCGGTCGGCCCGAATCGCCTCGGCCACGTGCGGCGGGGTCATGCCGGCCACCGGCCGCCAGTGATCCGCCAGAGCCTTCAGCGCGTCGGTGGAGGCGTCGGCCCGCTGCACGTTGGCGTAGGCGTACACCTCGAACTGTGTGCGGTCGTGGTGTTCCAGCACCGCCCGCAGCAGGCCGGCTTGCGGGTGGTCGCGGTACTCGCTCGACAGGTACCCGATTCGCAGCTTGCGGGCCGGGTCGTGCGGCTCGTGCGGCGTCGGCGGGTGTACGTCTTCGGTGTACTTGTCGCCCCAGGCGAAGTGCTCGTCTCGCACCCTCTCGGCCGGCACCCGCGACGAGTAGTTCAGGTTCAGCAGCAGGTTGCTGTGAATGAGCGGGGCGAGCGGGCGGACGGCCAGGGCGCGGCGGAATGAATCGACCGCCTCTTCCGTGCGGCCCTGTTCGGACAGGCAGACGGCCAGGTTGCTCCACCCCTCGGCCATCTCCGGCTTCAGGCTGACGGCCCGCTCGAAGTGGTGGACGGCGTCGTCCTGTCGGCCGAGCGACGCCTGCGCCAGCCCGAGTGCGTTGTGCGCGTCGGCGTCGCTCGGCGTCCGCTTGAGCAGCCCTTGCAGCAGCCCGACGGCGTCGGCCGCCTTCCCGCTCGCGGCGAGTGCGAGTGCCAACTGGAACGGCCCGACTGGGTCGTCCGGGAAGGCGGTTGAGTACGCCTGCAAGTGCGGCACGCCCTCGTCCGGCTGGCCGAGCCGGTGCAGCACCTCGCCCAACCGCAGGTGTGCCCGGCCGACGGTGCCTTCGATTTCTGTGACGCGGCGGAAGGCGGCGGCGGCTTCGGGGAAGCGGCCGAACTGGGCGGCGACGACACCCAGATTGTACTGCGCCGGGGCGTGGGTCGGGTCGGCTTCGGTGCAGGTGTGGAACAACTCGCCGGCTTGTTCGAGCCGCCCGGCGCGGCGGTGGATGTTGCCCAGGTTGAAGAGGGCGTCCGGGTAGTTCGGGCTGGCGGCGAGGGCCAGTTGGTACAGCCGCACGGCCTCGTCTTCGTCGCCCAGCTTCGCCCGGATGGCGCCCAAGTTTGACAGCGCCGGCGTGTAGTTGGGCACGGCCCGCAGCAGGTCGCGGTAGGCGGCCTCGGCGGCGGTCAGGTCGCCCGTCTGGTGGACGCGGACGGCCGCCGCGAACAGGTCGTCGGCCGACTGGGGCTGGGGCATTGGGCACTCCGGGTGAACCGGCGGCGTCAGCCGCCTGGGTGACAAATCACCCGCCGGCTGACGCCCGCGGTTCACCAAACGAAACAACCCGGCCGCGGGGCCGGGTGTGTGCGAAGCGGCGACAGCGACCGGCTCACTCGCCGACGTACGGCATCAGGCCGATGAACCGCGCCCGCTTGACGGCCAGGGTGGCCGCCCGCTGGAACGGGGCGCACAGCCCGCTCCGCTTGCGGCTGAACAGCTTGCTCTGGGCCGACACCAGCTTCTTCAGCGACACCACGTCTTTATAGTCCACGAACGCCGGCCGCGGGCAGCCGTCTTTGGTGCAGAATTTACAGCGGTTCTTGGTGGGTCGCAGCCGTTTCGTCCGGATCATGTGCGCCGAGTCCTCGCCGGGTCGCCGGGGGGTGTGAGTGGGAAAGGATTAATGTACCGCCGACACCGGGCGTGTCAACCGGCCGGGTGGTTTCGGCCACTTCGCCCAGGGCCATTCCGAGTCGTCGGATGTCGCCGCCCGCCTCCAGATCGATTCTCGGAACGGTCCTGCTGCCGTCCGGGCAGAAAGTGACGGTCGGAAGGTTTTCCTGTTGAATCTTGTCCGAGAATTAGGCATACTCTCAGGGGACATCCGACAGTCGGCCGAAGAATTGGGAAGATTCCGTCGCGGTGGGTGTTGACGCTGTGGATTCCGGACCGATTAATCCTATAAGATCGATTCGGAGCGGATTTGCAACGCCGGCCTTTGTCTCACGAAAGTTTTGGTCGAGTCCGGTAGTAACCACTCTGATCGTTCACCTCTCGGAGGTTCGGCATGGCCGACCTTCGGTTTCAAAGTATGCATCTCGAAGGCCTCCCCCGGCGGGAAGATTTCCGCGCCGCACGGGCGCGCCTCGAAGCCAGTTGCGGGTTGCGGACGCTCTCCGGCGACCTCGACAACCCGTCCCCGATGCCCGACGCCGGCGACGGCGCCACCATCGTTTTCAGCACAGCCCTGGCCTGCCGCTACTTCGTGCAAGACGGCGAGAAACTCCACCCCCTTCAGATCGGCGTGAACAGCGTCGGCCGACTGCCCGACAATACCGTCGTCATCCGCGACGAGTGCGTGTCGCGCCGCCACTGCGCCATCATCGTTCACCGCAACGGCACCTGCGAGCTGCACGACGTGGCGTCCAAGAACGGCACCATCCTGAACGGCAACCGCATCCACGGCCCCACCCGCCTGCGGCCGGGCGACAAGATCGCCCTGTGCGCCCGCAACATCACCTTCCTCGTCCAAGACGCCCCGCCCGACCCCGACAAGTCGTCCGGCTGATTCGCCGTATCATCCCACTTCATGCACGTCGCCCTCGTCTGCCCGGAAATGCACGGCCACCTGAACCCGATGTCCACGCTGGGCGTGGCGCTCGCCCGCCGCGGGCACCGCGTGACGGTCGTCGGCTTCCCGCCGGCCGAGCGGACCACCGTCCGCTGCGGGCTGGGCTTCCGCCCCATCGGGGTGAAGGAGCACGCCGACGGCGAGATCGACCGCAGCACGGCGAAGCTGGCCGAGATGTCCGGGCTGGCGGCGGTCAAGCTGACCGTCGAGTTGCTCAAGTGGTCGGCCGAGGTCAGCCTGCGGGATTTGCCCGACGCGATGCGGGCCGAGCGGATCGACGGCGTCGTCACCGATCAGGTGTCGCCCGCCGGCGGGTGTGCGGCCGACCTGCTGAAGGTGCCCTTCGCCGTCGCGTGCAACGCCATCGCCCTGTACGAGGAGCCGGGCGTGCCGCCGGCCGTGTCCGGCTGGACGTATTCCCGCGGCCCGCTCGCCCGCCTGCGGAACCGCCTCGGCAACCTGTTGATCGGTTTCGCCCGTCGCCCGTTCGTCGAGAGCATGAACGCCTTCCGCCGCACGCACGGCTTGCCCCTGCGGGTGATGGGCCGAGACCACGAGTACGGCCTCGCCCACGTCGCCCAGCAGCCGGCCTTCTTCGACTTCCCCCGCGAGCGGCTGCCGCCGCACTTCCACTACTCCGCCCCCTGGCACGCCCACGGCCGCGACGCGGACGTGCCCTTTTCGGTCGAAGTGCCCGACGACCGACCGCTCGTGTACGCCTCGCTCGGCACCATGCAGAACCGCTTGAAGGGCGTGTTCGCGGCGATCCTGGAGGGGTGTGCGACGCTGCCGGTGCGGGTGGTGCTGTCGCTCGGCCGGCGGGACGCGACGTGGGACGGGCCGGTGCCGGCGAACGCGGTCGTAGTGCCGTTCGCCCCGCAGTTGGAGTTGCTGGCGCGGGCGGCGGTGGTGGTCACGCACGCCGGGTTGAACACCGCGCTCGAAGCGCTGGCGGCGGGCAAACCGATGCTCTGCCTGCCGGTGACGAACGACCAGCCGGGCGTGGCCGCACGGGTGGCGTGGCTGGGCGCGGGGGAGGTGATGGCCCCGAAGCGGGCGACGGCCGAGCGGGTGCGGGCGGCGGTGGGGCGGCTGTTGACGGTGCCGAGCTGCCGACTGAAAGCCGAGGAGTGCCGCGACCGCCTGGCGAGCGTGGACGGCCCGCAGGTGGCCGCCGCGGTGGTCGAACGCGCACTGACGAGCGGCAAGCGGGTGGACCGGGCGTAGGGCCGGCGGGCCGCGTTCACGGCACCGGCGGACGCACGTCGCGCCGTTCGCCCGGACCCGTCCTACACTTCTGCTACGGCCTCTGCCGGCCGCCCTGCCCCCTCGCACCTCGTTTCCGGAGCCTCCGCATGATGCCCGTTTCCCTGATGGTGGCCCTCGCCACCCTGTCCGCCGACGTGAAGGCGGCCGACTGGCCGCAGTGGCGCGGCCCGAACCGCGACGGCGTGTCGCTCGAAACCGGCCTGCTGCAAGAGTGGCCGAAGGGCGGTCCGCCCAAAGCGTGGACGGTGAAGGGGTGCGGCGGCGGGTACGCCTCGGTGGTGGTGGCCGGCGGGTTCATCTACGGCGGCGGGCGGAAGGACAAACAGGACCACGTGTGGTGCCTGAACGAGAAGGACGGGAAAGAGGTGTGGAGCGTGCCGTTCACCGACGCCAACCAGGGGTCGAAGGAGGAAGGGGTGCGGGGCACGCCGACGGTGGCCGGCGGGCGGGTGTACTGCGTGAGCGGCGGCGGCGTGCTGGCGTGCCTGGACGCGAAGACCGGCAAGGAGCAGTGGCAGAAGAGCTTCACCAAGGAGTTCAAGGGGGGCGTGCAGAGTTGGGGGTACTGCGAGAGCGTGCTGGTGGACGGCGACACCGTCATCTGCACCCCCTGTTCGAACACGGCGGCGGTGGTGGCCCTGAAGGCGAAAGACGGCGAAGTGATCTGGAAGACGGAGGTGAAGAAGGCGGGCGGGGCCGGCGGGTACGCCTCGCCGGTGAAGATGACGGTGGGCAAGACGGACATGTATGTGACGCTGCTGGGCAAGGACGGCGGGGTGGTGGGGGTGGACGCCAAAACGGGCAAGCTGCTGTGGCAGTACACCCGCATCATGAACGGCACGGCCAACATCCCCACGCCGGTGGTGAAGGGGGACATGGTGTGGTGCAGCACCGGGTACGGGGACGGCGGCAGTGCCCTGTTGCACGTGAAGGAGAGCGGCGGCAAGTTCGAGCCGGAGGAGGTGAAGTACTACAAGTCGAGCGAGCTGCAGAACCACCACGGCGGCATGGTGCTGGTGGGCGACTACGTGTACTTCGGGAACGCGCACAACAGCGGGCACCCGGCGTGCGTCGAGTTCAAGACGGGCGAGATCAAGTGGAAGGAGAACAAGGGGGCGGCCGGCGGCGGCGGCAGCGGCAGCGTGGTGTACGCCGACGGGCGGCTGTACTTCCGGTACGAGAACGCCAAGGTGGCGCTGGTGAAGGCCAGCCCGGACAAGTTCGAGGTGGTCGGCTCGTTCGACATCCCGGACAAGAGCGGCAAGCCGAGCTGGCAGCACCCGGTGATCGCCAACGGCAAGCTGTACCTCCGCGACCAGGACAACCTGCACTGCTTCGACATCACGGCGAAGAAGTAGGCCGCGGGGTGCAGGTCACGAGGTGAGGAAATGCCCGTCGCTCACGCTTCCGGCTCTTCGACATCACGGCGAAGAAGTAGGCCGCGGGGTGCAGGTCACGAGAAGCGTGAGCGACGGGGGTGAGAAAATGCCCGTCGCTCACGCTTCCGGCTCGCCGTTCCACTCACACCCCGTCCGGGTCGATGCCCAACTCCCGCAGCTTCGCCGCCAACTTCGCCGTCCGATCCCGCTCGGCCGCCAACTTCTGTTCGGCGTCGTCTCGTTCCTTGGCGATCTCGTCCGGCCTCTTCAACTCCCGCCCGTCCGGGCCGTAGACCGTCAGTTGACTCTTCACCGACACGAACCGGAACCGTAGCCGCGGGCTGGTGAAATCGGCCATCTCTTCGTCGGCGAGCCGCTCCAATTTCCCGCCCACCCGCCGCCACCCCTCCACGAACATGGGGAAGTCCGGGTACACGATGTAGTACTCCTCCGCCCCGTGCCGCTCGTAAAACTTTCGCTTCTCTTCCATCTTCCCCATGCGGTTGTTCGGCGACCACACCTCGAACACCACCTGCGGGAAGACGTGCCCCTCCTCCCACACCTTGTAGCTGCCACGGTAGCCCTTCGGCCGGCCGAACGCCACGTACACGTCCGGAGCCTGCCGCACGTCGGCATCGCCCTCCACCGGGTAGATCAGGTGGTCGCCGGCGACGAACGCGGCCGGGTCGTCCCGCAGGTACGCTTCGGCGTTCCACTTGAGCAGGGCGATCCAGTCGAATTGGAGCGTGTTGTCGGCCATCGGCTGCCCGTCCGAGTCGGGGTAATGCCCCACGGGCGTGCGGGAAACAGCGGGTGCGGACATGATCATTCCTCCGTGGGCTATTCTGCCCAATCGGATTTGGTGGCACTGGCATTCCTGCCTGTGCGGTGGGACACAGTTGCGACCCTGTAGGGCGGGCGAGCCGACGCTTCGTCG
>JANNVG010000409.1:0-4613 GCA_031414395.1 Fimbriiglobus sp. | reverse complement strand
CCCCGACCCGCCGTTCGATTCATGACGGGGCGAACTGTGGACGCGCCGCCACCGCCGGGGCGCGTATCCCCCCCGCCCCCGGGCGGACGCGGCTCGTTGACACGGTCATGCGGCCACTTGCAGGCGGGTCGTTTCGCCCATCGCGGTTCGCACCACGCGCAGGGCGTCCCCGGTCGGGCGGAACGCTTGCGCCCCGAGCAGCGCCCGCAGGCGGTGGCGGTCGAGCATCACCCGCGGCGGGCGCACGTCGCACTTCGTCGGCTGGATCAGGTCGGCGTCGCACCGGAACAGGTGGGCCACCAGCCGTGCGAAGGTGAGTTCGGTGTGCTTGTCCGGGCCGACGGCGTTGAACGTGCCGGCGTGCCCGTGGGCGAGCAGGTCGAGCGTCACTTCGGCCAGGTCCGCGGCGAAGGTGGGCAGGGTGAACCGCTCGTTGTCGGCCCGCATCGGCTCGCCTTTCTTCAGGCGGTGCAGCAGCCGGCTGACGCGGCCGAACCGCCCGCCGTCGAACACGCTGCTGGTTCGCAGGATCAGATTGCGTTCGGGCAACTCCGCCCGGATCGCCGCCTCCACCGCCGCGTCGTGCCGCCCGCGGTCGCTCAGTGGGGTCAGCGGGTCGTCCTCCCGCATTGCCACCTTGCAGTCGCCGTACACCGCCTCGCTGGTGAACGCCACCAGCACCCCGCCGTGCGCCCCCACCACCGCGGCCAACCGGCCGGCGTCGGCGGCGTCCTCAAGCGGGGTGGCGCACACGGTCGCGTCCGGCTGGTAGTCGGCAATCAGTTCGCGGACGGCGTCGGCGTCTCGCACGTCCACCGCGAGCAGGTGCTTGGCGGTACCGCGGTAGCAGGTGCCCAGGGCGGGCCAGTGCCGTTCGGTCACTGCATTCAGGATGGCCGAGCCGATGGTGCCGGTGGAGCCGAGGACGAGTGTGCGCATCAAGTAGCCTCCGTGCGGTCGGGCGAGTTGGGTCGGGGGCAATCCTTGCCCGTGCCATTGACGAGCCGCGAACGCCCGGGAGCGGAGGGAAAGCGCTCCCGGGCGGGGGCGGCTCGTGATCGAGTGCGACCATCAAGTTAGGCGCGCGGGTGGCAGATTCAAGGCGAACCGCGGCGGCGGAAGTGGCTACCGCTTCTTCTTCTTCTTCCGCTCGTCGGCCCGCTCCTTGGCCGTCTTCTTCTTGCCCGTGTCGCCCTTCGTCTTCAGTTGGTTCATGCCGCCGGGCAGGAACGCCCCGGCCTTGCCCAGCCCGGTCATCATCTGCATCCGCTGCCACAGGCTCATGCTGGCCATCTGCTTCATCAGCCCCCGCACCGTGTCGAACTGCTTGAGGAACTGGTTCACCTCGTGCGGCTCGACGCCCGCCCCGGTTGCGATCCGCCGCCGCCGCGGGGTGTCGATCATGTCCGGGTTGTTCCGCTCCTTCTTCGTCATGCTGTCGATCATCCCCTGCACCCGCTTCACCGCCACTTCCGGGTCTTCGCCGTCGGGGATCATCTCGCTCATCCCCGGCATCCGCCCGATCAGGTCTTTCATCATGCCCGGCTGGGCGATCATCTCGAACTGTTTGCGGAAGTCCATGAGGGTGAACTGCCCCTTCTCCAGCTTCGCCTGCTGCTCCTCCAGGTCCTCTTTCGAGATGTTCTTCTGCATCTCGGCGATCTTCTCGACCACGCCCATCAGGTCGCCCTGACCCAGAATCCGCTGGGCCATCCGCTCCGGGTGGAACTCCTCCAGCTTGTCCAGCTTCTCGCCCACGCCGATGAACTTGATCGGCACGCCGGTGACTTGTTTGATGCTCAGGGCGGCCCCGCCGCGGGCGTCGCCGTCGAGCTTCGTCAGGATGCAGGCGTTCAACACCAGGGCTTCGTGGAACGCCTTGGCGACGTTCACGGCCTCCTGTCCGATCATCGAGTCCACGACCAGGTACGCCTCGTCCGGCTTGCACAGCTTGTCGATCCGCTTCAACTCGTTCATCAGGTCGTCGTCGATCTGCAACCGCCCGGCGGTGTCGAGGATGACCGTGTCGCACAGTTGCTTCTTCGCCTCTTTCACCGCGTTCAGGCACACGCTGACGGGGTCCGTCGCTTCGCTGTAAACGGGCACGCCGATCTGCTCGCCGAGCGTCTGAAGTTGCTCGACGGCACCGGGACGTTTCAAGTCGGCGGCGGCGAGGAACGGCTTGCGACCGCGGCTTTTCAGGGTGAGCGCGAGCTTGGCGGCGGTGGTGGTTTTCCCCGCCCCCTGCAGCCCACACAGCATGATCACCACCGGGCGGTCCGACTTCTGCGGGATCTTGTGATCGACCGGCCCCATGAGTTGGCACAGCTCGTCGTACACGATCTTGATGATCTGCTGCGACGGGTCGACGCGGTCGAGCACGTTCTGCCCGATGGCCTGCTCTTCCACCTTCGCAATGAACTGCGTGGCGACGTTCAGGTTCACGTCCGCTTCGAGCAGCGCCCGGCGGACCTCCCGCAGCCCCTCCCGCATGTTGTCCGCCGTCAGCTTGCCGGCGCTCAGCTTCTTCAGCTTCTTGAACGCTTCGGACAGCCCTTTCGTGATCCCTTCGAACATGCGGCACCGTGGCGAATCATGGGAGCGAACGCAGAGGAGTTACTATAAGGGGCGACGGGACGGGCGAAACCCCCGGCGGGTGAGTCCGGGACCAACAGGAGGGACGCGGATGAAGAGGATGGAACCGGGGATGAGGAGGATCGGAACAATTCAATTCGTCCGATCCTCTTCGTCCCTGCTTGTTCCGTGTCATCCGTGTTCCGTTCTGTTGGTCCCGGACCACTCCCGGCGGGCGGGCGAGGCAGAGGGGATTGGACGTCGGGCCTCACTCCCGCTTCGCGGTCGCTCGACCACGACCTACCGCAGCCGGTAGGGCACTTCGAGTCCGTGCGTGGTCATCAGTTGCTCATTCGCCAGCAGCTCGGCCGTGGCACCGTCGGCCACCACTTTGCCGCCGTCGAGCACGATCACCCGCGGGCAGCAGTCGAGCACCATTTCCAAATCGTGCGTGGCGAGCAGCAGGGTGCCGGGCAGGTCGCACACGGTGCGGATGAGTTCCCGCCGGCCGCGGGGGTCGAGGAACATGCTCGGCTCATCCAGGAGCAGCACGCCGGGTTTCATGGCCAGCACGCCGGCCAGTGCCGCCCGCCGCTTCTCGCCCCCGCTCAGCTTGTGCGGCGATCGCTCGGCACAGTCGCGCAGCCCCACGGTTTCGAGCGATTCCGTTGCTTTCGCTCTCGCCTCGTCGGGGGTCGCCCCCATGTTCAGCGGGCCGAACGCCACGTCTTCGATCACCGTCGCGCTGAACAACTGGTCGTCGGGGTTTTGAAACACCACACCGATTCGGGCCGGCAGTTCCTTCCGCTGCTTGGCGTTCGCCGGGTCGAGGCCGCACACGTTCACCTCGCCCGGCTTGCCGTGCAACACACCGCACAAGCGCAGGAAGAGGGTGGTCTTGCCCGCCCCGTTCGGCCCGACGAGCGCCACCCGTTCGCCGGGGGAAAGGGTGAAGGAGACGGCGTCGAGCGCCACCCGCCCGTCGGCGTAGCGGTGCGACAGCGCGTTCACCTGCAAGGCAGCCAGCATGAAGACCTCACCCCCCGGCCCCCTCTCCATGTCATGGAGAGGGGGTGTTCAACCTGTGCCGACTCATCCACTCAGGCAGTCGCGCCGGCCGCGTGTTCGCTTTGAACACCCCCTCTCCATGACATGGAGAGGGGGCCGGGGGGTGAGGTCCTTCAACCCGTCACCCGATCCCACACGAGCAACCCCACCATCACGCCCACCACCACCACGAACCCGGCCACATCCCACACGGTCGCGTGAAACGGTGTCATCGGTCGGTAGGTGCCGTCGAACCCGCGGCAGCGCATGGCGTCCGCCACGTGCTCGGCGCGGTCGCCGCCGCGGACGAGCAGCGTGCCGGCGGCGGAGCCGAGCGTGCGGTAGGTGTGAGTGTTCGTGCCGGACTTGAAGCCCCGCGTCCGCATGGCGATTCGCACCCGCCGCGCTTCGCCGAAGAACAGCAGCGAGTACCGATGCGCCAACTGCGCGATCTGCACCAGCACGCCGGGCACGTACAAGCAGTGGGCGGCGGCGAACGTGCGGGCGAGTGGGGCGGTGTGGACCAGCACGACCGCCAGCGTGCCGACGGCGAATGCCCGACACCCGACGGCCACTGCCGTCAGCCATCCGCCTTCGGTGGTGAACGGCAGCACCACCAGCACCGGGGCCACGCCCACGGCCAGCACCAGCCACCGCGAACACAGTATGCGCCACCGCACCCGTCCGACCACCGCCAGCACCAGTGAGACGCCGAGCGCCACGCCTGCCGGCCACGGGTGTCGCAACAGCACCACGCCGACCACGGCCAGCACCACCGCCGCCAGCTTCCAGCGGGCGTCCCACCGGCCGACCGGCGAATCGGGGATGCTGCTGTCGCGGAGGGTGAGTGACATGGGATGTTTGAGACCTCACCCCCCGGCCCCCTCTCCATGTCATGGAGAGGGGGTGTTCAAGACGAATGCCTTGCCGGATGTCTGGAACCGGGAACGGAGTGACCGGGTGGCCAACCATTCACCCGGTCACTCCGTTCC
>JANNVG010000408.1:0-2600 GCA_031414395.1 Fimbriiglobus sp. | reverse complement strand
CTGCCTTCATCCTCCTCATCCGTGTCCTTCTTATTGATCCTGCCGAACCATCACCGCTTCTCGTTCCATTCCGCCGCGGCGAACTTCTCCCCCGCGATCCGCTTCGCATCCGCCAGCTCGTCGGCGGTCCAGTCGGCGGGTTCGAGCGCCCAGCCGGTGTGGCGGGTCAGTTCAGCCAAGATCGATTCACGGATCGTCTTCGTCACCCGCACGCCACTCAGTTCGGCGATGCCGGGGAGCGACTCAGCGAGCGGGGAGCGGCTGAACAGGATGCTGCCGTGTTGCAGCAGCGCCCCCTTCCACTTGCGTTGCGCGCTGCCGGCGACCTTGTGCCCGTGTACGGTCAAATCGCCCGGTGTCTGGTGGCGGAAGCAGAGGACCGGGCCGAGCTTCTGTTCTTCGCCACACACCACCGCACGGGCCGGCACACCCAGCGTGTTCAGCGCATCCCGAACGACGTGGTGCATCCGGCAGATCCACGCCTCGCCTCGCGGTTGCCACTGGTCGCCCGGCGGCAGGGCGAGCGAGTACGTGACCTCGTGGGCCGGGTCGTGAACAATGGCCGCCCCGCCGGTCGCCCGGCGGACCCACGCCATTTGCGACAACGCGGTGTCAGTGAGGCGGTCGGCGGACGGCTGGAAGTAGCCGAGTGAGAGTGTGGGTTCGGTCCAGGTGTAGAAGCGAATCGACGCGACGCCGCGGTCGGAGGCGGAATGCAACAGGGCCTCGTCGCGGGCCATGTTGTCGGCCCCGGACGCGGCGGCGAACGGGAGCAGGCGGACGGCGGACATGTGGGAATTGTAGCCCTCGTTCCCACGCTCCGCGTGGGAACGCTCCGGCGGACGCTCGGCGTCCCACGCCTGACACCGACGCGGAGCGTCGTAGCTGGCGTCCCCACGCGGAGCGTCGGGACGCGGGTTATGGCACGGCCACCACGTTCGGCGTCTTGCCCGGCGAGCGGGTGATCGTGTACCCCATCGCTTCCAGCATCCGCTCGGCCTCGGCGTTCCGCTCCAGGATGACCACCGGGCGGTCGCGGGTCAGCAGTTTCGTCATGCCGGCGAGCACCTTCGGCTCGTACCCCTCGGCATCGACCTTCACCAGCCGCACCGGGCCGGGCAGGTCGAGCGCGTCCACCGACAGCACCAGGCACTTCAACTCCGCCGTCGGATCGACACGGGCCAAGTAGCTGCCGTCCGCCCCGGTCGGCACGCTCATCCCCACGGTGCCCACGGCTTCACCCACCGCCGCGTTCAACAGCGTGACGTTCGGGAACGGGTACGCCTTGCTGTTGGCGGTGAGCGCGGCGAAGGTGGTCGGCACCGGCTCGAACGCGATCACCCGCCCGGTCGCCCCGACGAGCCGGCTCATGCGGCAGGCGTAGTGGCCGATGTTCGCCCCCACGTCCAGGGCGGTGTCGCCGGGCCGCAGCCACTCGATGAGGCGGTCCCATTCGGGTTCGGGGGAGCGGAACCGCCCGCGGGCCATCTGGCGGCGGTGGTGCCACGCGCGGAGGGAGGTGTGGAGCGAACGCGGCAGCAGCGAGACGAGCGAGCGGACCACAAGGCACCTCCGTGTGCTGGGGCGACGGCCGACATAGTAACAATGCGAGCGGACGCCGGGCTAGTGCGGTTTGCGGGCGAGCCGAGTTCGGAACGGGTGGCCGACTCTCGCCGAGAGTCGGAGAGGGGGTTCGGCCGGAGTGACAAGCGTGCAGTTGGTTCTAGCCGTCATTCGCTCCACGCCGGCTTGCCACGCATCGGCCCCCGTCCGACTCTCGGCGAGAGTCGGCCACCCGTTCAGACCGTCACCGCCCCCACTCTTCGCGGTCGCCGGGTTGGGGCACGGCCACGTCGCCGAAGCCCAGCTCGCCGAGCGTGCCGGCCAGCGCCTCGGCCTGCTCCCGCTCGCCGTGGATCAGCCGCACCTTCTTCACCTTGCCGACCAGCGGGCCCAGGTAGGCGCGGAAGTCGTTCACGTCGGCGTGCCCGCTGAACCCGTCCAGGTGAACCACCTCGAGCCACTTGTTCCACTCCTTCCCCTGCATCCACACGGTCGGCTTGTTGTCCATCAGCCGCCGGCCGGTGGTGCCCGGCGCCTGGAACGACACCAGGATGACGGCGCACCGCGGGTCGTCCACCACGTGCCGGATGTGCCCGACGATCCGCCCGGCGTCGCACATGCCGCTGCTGGCGATGACGATGTGCGGGCCGGCCTTGAGCGTCAGATCCTGGCTCGCCTGGTAGCTGCGGATGTAGCTCACGCCGTCCCCGCCGAGCACCCCGTGCCCCTCCCGCACGGCTTCGGCCACCGTCGGGTCGAGGCTGTCCGGGTGCGAGCGGTACACGCCGGCGATCTCGCCCGCCAGCGGGCTGTCCACGAAGATCGGCACCTTCGGGATCTTCCCCGCCCGCAGGCCGAGTTGCAGGAAGTGGATGATGAGCTGCGTGCGGCCGAGGCTGAACGCCGGGATGAGCACCTTGCCGCCGCGGGCGATGGTGGCGCTCACCGCCGCGTACAGCTTGTCGATGGTGGCGGCGAGCGACGTGTGCGTGCGGTTGCCGTAGGTGGATTCGCACACCAGCAGGTCGGCCGCGGGG
>JANNVG010000407.1:0-6781 GCA_031414395.1 Fimbriiglobus sp. | reverse complement strand
GGGGGGGGGGGGGGGCGGGTGGGGGGGGGGGGCGGGGGGTTTGTTGTCGGGCGGGGGGTTCTGGGGGGCCGGCGGGCGGGGGGGGGGGGGGGGGCCCCCCCACCCCCCCCCGCCCCCCCCCCCCCCCCCGACTCGTCGATTGATCGCTCGGTGCCGGGGTGTGGGAAGGCTGTGGCCTTGTCGCCCCCACCGGAGATCAGGATGTCTTCTCCCGTCAACAAGCACAAGGTCACCCTCACCGACGAGCAGCACACCGAACGTCACCGTATCGTTCGCCAGACGTCCGGCCCGCCCCACTCGGCCTTCACATCGCGTGGAGACTGTCGAGCACTTTTCCGGCACTCGCCACACCCGAGAACTGTGCCTTTAGTTGGTCAATGGCCGGCGACAGTTTCTGGTCGCGGACCGGCTTGGTGCGGGCGACGGTTCGCACCTGCACCGCCCTCACCAGGTGCGGCCTCGCCGCGGCGCAGGCCCGCGGGCTGCCGTGGGTCTACCTGGGGTACTTCGTCGAGGGGTGTTCGTCGCTCGAGTACAACGCGCGGTACACGCCGAACGAGGTGTTCGACTGGGCGAGCGGCGAATGGGTGCCGTTCCGCTGACGAGCCGCGACCGCGAGGGAGCGGGTGGTTGAACCCCCGCTCCCTCGCGGTCGCGGCTCGTTCGGCACACCCAGCACCGTTGAGGGTCACGGATGTCCGACTCCAAGTTGCCGCCGGCGAACAGCGTCGAGTGTCGCACGCGGGGCGAGTGGCGGGAGTGGCTGACGGCGAATCATGCGACCAGTACCGGCGTGTGGCTCGTCTACTTCAAGAAGGGCAGTGGTGACGCGCAGTTGCCCTACGACGAGCAAGTCGAAGAAGCCCTCTGCTTCGGCTGGGTGGACAGCAAGCCGAACAAGCTGGACGACAAACGCACCATGCTTTACTTCACCCCGCGGAAGGCCGGCAGCAGGTGGCCGAACGGACCGCGGATCAGAGTCCAGGGGTGTGGAAGTTCACCACCGACAAAGCCCACGCCCGGCTCCGTCACCTGGATCCACAGGATAATACCAGGTTGCTGTGATCTGTTACTGTAGCCGGCCTCTGTGAGGCCGGTCGGACCGGGGTCACAGACCCCGGCGACAGCAAGACATCAATGCAACATGGTGCAATACCTGAAGGTCGACTCCCTACACCCGACCGCCGAGCCACCCCGGAGTCAGGGGCGGTCCGCCCACCGGTGTGAGCGTACCGCCCCGTCACTGTTGTCACATCACGTGTTCGGCTTCGGGGTTAGCTTGGACAGAATCTCCTTCGCCTTCGCGGCGGTCGCCGCCCCCTTCGTCTTCTTCAGCTCGTCGAACCCCTTCTGGAGGATGTCCGCGCGGGCCGCGTCTTCCTTCCGCAAGTCGTTCACCAGGAACTCGTAGGAGGCCACCTCACTGCCGAGCGCCTGCCCCTTGGCGTAGCTCTCAAGCAGGTTCTGCGCCCGCTTCAGCGCGGTGTCCTCCTTGATGGTGATGTCCTCCGGCTTCACCTTCCCGTCCGTGCCGCACCCGGCCAGCAGAACGGCGGCGGTCAGGGCGACCGCCGTCAACCGAATCGTCTTCACGCCGGCCTCCGGGTTAGAAGTTGGGCAGCGGCTGGCCGTCGTTGCGGTTGCCGAGCAGTTGGAAGGTGCGGACGTCGATGCTGTTCGGGAGGAACCGCACGCTGCCGTCGCCGAGCAGGGCGTTCACCCCGCCGGTGTGCATACTGCGGGGGGGCAGGATGCCCACGCCCCAGTCGTGCGACCCGCCCGGACAGCAGTCGCCGGCCAGACTGGGGAACGCCCAGTTGGGCGGGGCGGCCGTGTTCAGGCTGGTGTCGGCGGCGGCGTACCAGCCCCAGTTGGTACCGTTGTTCGACTTGTACCCGATGGGCGAGGTGCGGCCGAGGGTGCCGATGGTGGTCAGTTCGGCGGCCGTCGGGAAGTCCCAGTTGGCGATGCTGTTGAACGGCCCGTTGCCCACGTGGAAGGTGTCGAACGGGTACTGCCCGCTGCCGCCCGTCCGCCCCGATCCGGGCAGCAGTTCGGACGCCAGCAGGGTGTTGCTCAGGCCGTCGGTCACGTCGGCCATCTTGCGGTCGGTCTGGTACGAGATCATGCCGTTGAACCGCGACGCGGCCCACACCGTCTCGATGCGGCTGCCGGTGCTCCACCCGTAGTTGCACCCCGGCCCGTCCCACCCGTGCGGGTGGGTGCCCCGCTGCGGGCTGGGTGGGGACGACGGGCACAGGAACACCTTCAGCTTGTTGTTCATCAGCGCCCACCCGCCGTTCGTGCCGTAGAAGTTGCGGGCGGTGGCCGCCGTTTCCATCAGGCCGGCCAGGTTGCCCTGTTCCAGGTACGGCAGCAGGCCGACGTTCAGGCTGTACGTCTCCCACACGTTCGTCGGCCCCACCATCTTGTAGTAGTTCTTCGGGAACACGTTGTACGTGTCGTGGTACGTGTGCATGGCCAGCCCGTGCTGCTACAAGTTGGTGGTACAACTCATGCGGGCGGCGGCCTCGCGCACCTTCTGCTCGGCCGGCAGGAGCAGGCCGATCAGGATGGCGATGATGGCGATCACCACCAGCAGCTCGATCAGCGTGAACCCACGCCGCGAGCGGTTCGGAAGAGTCATCGGGAGAGACTCCAGTCGGAAAAGGGGGTGCCCGGCGGTGGAAGCCGGGCGGCGGGACAACGGGGCTTGCGCGGGAATGAAAGAGCGCGCAGACTCCCGTGTGAGTATAGACCATACACCCCGAACCGGACGGCCGACAAGGGGGGAATCGATTCCTGAGCGGCTTCTCACACCCCCCGCCGCCGCCAACCCCGTCTTGCATCCGGTTCGGTCGTCCATCACAATACCTGCCGCACGGACACGCCCCCGAGTTCCGCCGGAAAGGATTTCCCCATGCGCCCCCTCCGCGTGGCCGTTCTCGACGAAGAGCTGCCCTACCCGCTCACCTCCGGCAAGCGGCTCCGCACGTTTAATCTGCTCGCGCGGCTGGCCGACCGCCACCGCATCACCCTGCTGTGCCACCGCAACGCCGACCCCGGCGAGATGCCCGCGGCCGAGGCCGCCTTCCGCAAGCTGGGCGTCGAAACGGTCGTCGTCCCGCGGGCCGTGCCCACCAAGTCCGGCCCCGCCTTCTACGCCCGCCTCGCCGGCAACCTGCTCTCCCCCCTGCCGTATTCGGTGGAGACGCATACCAGCCCGGAACTGGTGGACGCCGTGCGGCAGTACGCCGCCGAGACCCCCGTCGACGTGTGGCACTGCGAGTGGACGCCCTACGCCCAGGTGCTGCGGCGGGCGCTCCGGGGGCGGCTGCGGCGGGTGCCGTGGGTCGTGATGGCGCACAACGTGGAGTCGCTCATCTGGAAGCGTTACACCGAAACCGAAGAGAACGCCGTGCGGCGGTGGTACGTCAAGCGGCAGTGGAAGAAGTTCGAGCAGTTCGAGCGGTGGGCGTTCGCGCACGCCACCTGGAGTATCGCCGTGAGCGAGCCGGACGCCGAACTGATCCGCACCGAGATGGGCGGCACCGAGCAGACGGAAGTGGTGGACAACGGCGTGGACACGGCCTACTTCCGCCCGCAGCGCGACGTGGACCGCGACCCGCACAACGTGGCGTTCATCGGCTCGCTCGACTGGCGGCCGAACCAGGACGCGGTGAAGCTGTTGCTGGAAGACATCTTCCCGCAGGTGAAACGGGCCGAACCGCGGGCCAGCCTGAGAATCGTCGGCCGCAACCCGCCGGAGTGGATGAAGGACGCGGCGGCCCGCACGAGTGGGGTGAAGGTGTTCGGCAGCGTGCCGGACGTGCGCCCGCACCTGGCCACGTGCGCGATGACGGTGGTGCCCCTGCGGGTGGGCGGCGGCAGCCGCCTGAAGATTCTGGAATCGCTGGCCACCGCCACGCCGGTGGTGAGCACCCGCGTAGGGGCCGAGGGGCTGCGGCTGACGCCCGACAAACACCTGACCGTAACGCACGACGAGATGGGCATGGCCGAGGCCATTCTGAATGTGATGCGCGACCCGGACGCGGCGGCGGATCAGGCCGACGAAGGCCGGCGGGAGGTGCTGCGGGAGTACGACTGGGGACCGTTGGCGGCGAAGTTGGACGAGATCTGGACCATCGCCGCCGAGCAGCGGGTGCCGCGTGCCAGCTCGATGGGGTGAGTGCAATCAGGGTTCACCGCCGAGGGCACATGAGGGCACGAGAGAAGGCCGAAGTGAGAAATCGGATTTCACCGCAGAGGGCGCAGAGAGCGCAGAGAGCGCGGAGAACGACAGAGGAGTGGAGGCCATGTCTTCTCATTCAAAATCTCTGCTGTCTTCTCTCTGCGTCCTCTGCGCCCTCTGCGGTGAAATGTCTTGATGCTTTTCTCTCGTGCCCTCATGTGCCCTCGGCGGTGAATCTCTTCTCACGTCACGTTCGGTAACGCCCGCAATCCGCCGCCCCCGCACCCCCGTCTGTAGTGTAACCCTTGCCCTTTTCGGGTCACTCGCCCCGAACCCTCCTCCGCTTCCCGAGGTTCCTCTCATGCGGCTGCGTCACCTGTTGTGGACTGCCCCCGTGGTCGGGGCCGCCGGCGTCGGATTCCTGGCCAACGCGGTGGTGCCGACGGCCGACGCCGCCGGCAAAGCCGACGGCGACCCGAAGCAGTCGGTCGCCCTGCCCATCAAACAAGTCGTGCTGTTCAACAGCGGCGTCGGGTACTTCGGCCGCACCGGGGAAGTGGAGGGCGAGTCGCGGGTCGACCTGAGCTTCCCGGAATCCGACATCAACGACCTGCTCAAGTCGATGACCCTGCAAGACTTCAACAACGGGCACATCTCGGCCGTCAGCTACGACAGCCGCGAGCCGGTCGCCCGCACCCTGTCCAGCTACGCCATCAACCTGAACAACCAGCCGTCGCTGTCGCAAATCCTCGGGCAGACCCGCGGCGAGCAGGTGGAGGTGGTGATGAACACCACCGTCACCACCCAGCCGGGCACCATCAAGGGCACGATCGTCGGCACGGAGACGCAGAAGGTGCCGGTGGGCACGGCGCAACTCGACTGCGTGGTGCTGAACGTGAGCACCACCGAAGGCTTCCGCGCCATCAAGATGATGGACATCCAGCGGGTGCGGTTCCTCAACCCGGTGCTGGAAGCCGAACTGAAGCGGGCGCTCGACACCCTGGCGCTCAGCCACGACACGCAGAAGAAGTCGGTCAGCATCCAGTTCAGCGGCGAGGGCAAGCGGAAGGTGAAGGTGGGGTACGTGATCGAATCGCCCATCTGGAAGACGAGCTACCGACTGGTGCTGGACAAGGACGAGAAGCCGTACCTGCAAGGGTGGGCGATCGTCGAGAACCCGACGGACGAGGACTGGACGGGGGTGAAGATGGCCCTGGTGAGCGGCCGGCCGATCAGCTTCAAGATGGACCTGTACAACCCGCTGTACGTCACCCGCCCGACGGTCGAGCCGGAGCTGTTCGCCAGCCTCCGCCCGCCGGCGTATGACGGCGGCTTCCGCGGGCGTGACGGGGTCGCGTTGGCCGCGGCGCCCCCGCCGGCTCCCAAGCCGACGGCGATGGCTCCGGGCGCGGCGCCCGGGCGCGGCGGGTTCGGTGGCGGCGGCGGCGGCCCCGGCGGGCCGATGCCGGCGATGGCGGACGAGAAGAAGGCGATGAGGGAGTCCGTCAACGGCCCGCAAGACAGGGCGTTCGCGCAGGAGTTCGCGGAGGAGATGGAGCGGAAGATGAACCTGGGCGGGGCGGTGAGCAGTTCGGCCACGGCCAGCAAGCTGGGGGACAGCTTCCAGTACGGCATCAAGCACCCGGTGTCGCTCAACCGGCAGAAGTCGGCCCTGCTGCCCATCGTGGGCGAGGACGTGGAAGGAACGCGGGTGAGCATCTACAACCCGGCCGTGCAGGGCAAGCACCCGCTCCTCGGCTTCCGCTTCAAGAACAGCACCAAGGCCACCCTGCCGCAAGGGCCGGTGACGGTCCTCGACCAGAGCGTGTACGCCGGCGACGCCCGCATCCAGGACGTGAGCGTGGGCGACGAGCGGCTGCTGGCGTATGCCATCGACCTGGGCACGGAAGTGATCCCGCAGAACGGCCCCGGCACCAACAACATCACCGGGGTGAAGGCGAACAAGGGGATCGTCCACATCACCCGCCGCCTGCGGGAGGAGCGGGTGTACAAGATCAGCAACAAGAGCGACACCGACCGCACCCTGCTGATCGAGCACCCGAACCGCACCAACCAGCAGTTCAAGTTCGTGGACACGCCCAAGCCGATCGAGGAGACGGCCGCCCTGTTCCGCTTCGAGACGAAAGTGGCGGCCAAGCAGAGCGCCGAGTTCAAGGTGATGGAGGAGCGGGACCAGGGCGAGCAGATCTTCCTGTCGAACAGCCCGGACGACACCGTGCGGTTCGTCATCAACCTGACGCAGTCGTCGGCCAAGCTGAAGGAGCAACTGACGGCCGCCCTGAAGAAGAAGGGCGAGTGGGACGCCACCCGCCGCGAACTGCAACAGGTGCAGGCCGACCTGGCCCGCATCAACGGCGACCAGGACCGCATCCGCAAGAACCTCCGCGAGACGCCGGAGGCGGCCGAGGTGTACAAGAAGTACCTGACCAAGCTGAACGACCAGGAGAAGGAGATCGACGCCCTGACCGACAAGCAGAAGAAGCTGATGGGCGAGGAGTTCAAGGCCCGCAAGGCGTACGACGATTACTTGGGCAACCTGAGCGACTGAGCCGATTGTTCGGTGAACCG
>JANNVG010000406.1:0-5716 GCA_031414395.1 Fimbriiglobus sp. | reverse complement strand
GGGGGGGGGGGGGGGGCCCCCCCCGGGTTGTGTTCCCACCCCGGGGGCGCCCCCCCCCCCCGCTCGCCTTAAACACGGCTGAACGCCGGCATCCGCTCTTCCACCGCCTCGGGCACGGTCACGGGCGTTTCGTCCGGCACGCTCACGGTCGTCGCCTCCACCACCGGCGTGCCCTTCAACGTGGCCACGAACCGTTCCAGCCGCGTCAGCCCCTCCCGCAGACGGCCGTCTTCAATGGCGAAGCTCACCCGCACATACTCCTTCCCGCTCGGCCCGAACGCCGACCCCGGCCCGACGAGCACCCGCTGTTCGCGGAGCAGCCGTTCGGCGAAGTCGCGGCCGGTCACGCCGAGTTGGGCCACCGGCACCCAGCAGAAGAACCCCGCCGCCGGCCACGCCGCATCCAGCCCCATCTTCTTCAGGCGGTCCACCGTGTACTGCCGCTTGCTGGCGAACTCGGCGAGCGTCGGGGCGAACAGGTCTTCCTCCGCCTGTACCGCACGGGCGGCAGCTTGCTGACACGCGGTCGGCACGAACGGCGCACTGAGCAGCGCGTTCAACGCACACGGGCGGATCAGTTGCGGGTGGCCGGTCAGCCAACCAACGCGAAGCGAGCCGAGGGCGTACCCGGCAGTCATCGAACCCGCTGTGATGAGCCGTTCGCTCATGCCGGTCTGAGTCGCCAGACTCGGCGGCGGGGTGTCGTCGTACCGAAAGCGGTCGAAGGTTTCGTCGGCGTACACGAGCACGTCGTGCCGGTTCGCCAGCCACGCGATGTGCTCCACCGCCTCTTGCGTCAGCGTGCCGCCGGTCGGGGTGTTCGGCGTACTCAGCACCAGCAGCATCGCCCCGCGCATGGCGGTCGCCAGTTGGTCGAACAGGAACCGCGTGCGGCCCTCTTCCATCCACGTCGGCACCGCCCGCACCTTCGCCCGACGGCTCATCGCACCCAGGCGGAACAGCGCCGCCGTCGGGTCGAGCATCACCACACGGTCGCCGGGGTTCACGAACGCATCCAGCGCCGCCGCGTACGCCGCCGTCGCCCCGTGCGTGACGAACACCTGCGTGTCGGCATCGACGCCCTTCCGCTCGGCAACGATCTGCCGCAGGGCGGGCAGGCCCCACGGGTTCGGGTTGCCCTGGCGATCCGCGGTGAACCGCCAGCCGCCGATGGGCGAGTCGAACCGCGGGGCGGCGAGGTTCAGGTTCATCACGTCGGGGCCGTCGGCGTCCGGGAACGTGGCCGGGTCGAGCAGTTCATCGAGCGGGGCGGCGAGGGTGCGATCCGACAGGTACTTCACGAACTGCGGCTGGTCGCCGGTGCGCCGCTTGGCCTCGGCGGAGTACGCGGCCAGCCCGGAGCGGACGAGCAAGCGGCGGGCATAGAACGGGAGCGGCACGGGTCGGCCTCCTTGCCGAGGGTCGATGCGGTGAGTGTGCGGATTGTGACCGGGATGGGCGGGAGTGGTCAAGCCCGAGAACCTCACCCCCAGGGCGGCTCAGAGATCGGGTGTGCGTCGGGTGGGTCGAGCGAGGCGCTACTCGGCCGGGCGCTTCACACGCGGGCGGTCACGGGGCGGGCGGTTGGACGGTGGCCGGTGGCTCGGCCGGCGGCGGGGGGGGCTTCACCAGCACGCCCGTCAGCGTCAACGCAATTAACGCCACGCCCAGCACGATGCGGTACGCCACGAACACGGTCATGGTGAACCGCTTCAGGAAGGCGATCAGCCACGCCACCGCCGCGTACCCGACCACCCCGCTGACCGCCGTGGCGAGCGCCAGGTTGAAGAGTTGGTCGGTCGAAGCGAACAGTGATTCCCGCTCGGAGATCAGGTCTTTCAGCCCGGCCGCGAGGATGGCGGGGAGCGACAGCAGGAACGAGAACCGCGCCGCCGTGCCGCGGCTCATGCCGGCGAACAGCGCCCCGCTGATGGTACACCCCGACCGACTGGCCCCCGGCAGCAGCGCGCACGTCTGCCACAGCCCCACCCAGATGGCCTCCTTCCACGTCAGGTCGACGTCGGTCAGTTCGGGCAGGTGGCGGTCTTCCTTCCGTGTTCGGTGCCAGATCTCCGCCGCCAGCATGAGCAGCGCGAAGACGATCGACACCACGCCGATGGAGAGCGGGTCGTAGAAGTGGTGTTTGATCGGCTTGGAGAACAGTCCGCCGACCACCGCCGCCGGCACGGTGCCGACGACCATCAGCCACGCCAGGCGGCTGTCGGGTGTGGTGCCGAAGCGGAAACTGCGCAGGTCGGACACCACCGCTCTGGCGATCCGCCACAGGTCGTTGCGGAAGTAAATGAACACGGCGACGAGCGTGCCCAACTGCACGACGGTGGTGAACGGCCCGTCGGCCGGCAGGCCGAACCACTGCTGCACGACGATCAGGTGCGCGGTGCTGCTGACCGGCAGGAACTCGGTCAGGCCCTGCACCACGCCGAGGATGATCGCCTGCCACCACGTCATGTCAGCTTCCCTGTTGGCCCGGCGCGCGACACCGTCTCGCGAGGTGCCGTGAACGGTGTCTGGTGACCGAGCTGGCGTCCCGGATCGTCACTCCGTTGCCACACGGGGGGGACGAGTCGTGGCACGCCAACTCCGGCCGCTACTCTACGACGAACTGCGGGTGTGGGGCGGCGGGTGCGACAGAAGCGCGTGCGTCCCGCCCGCATCCGAGGAGCGGGCGTGCGTCCCGCGCTCCCGCAAGCGACCACCTACTTCGGCGGCGTCGCCGACAGCGTCGCCACCGTCTTCAGCGTGGCGGTGTACTTGAAGCCCTGGTCCTTCGCCCCACTCAGCCCCGACACGGTGAGCGTTTCTTCGAGCCGCACCAGCCGGCCGACGGCGGTGTCGAAGGTGAATGTTCCGGGGCACTTATCCGCCTTCCGCTCGTAGGGCGCGAACACGCTCTTCCCGTTCTCCTTGTGCGTCCCCGTCAGGTCGGTCTCGGTCGTCACCGTCGCCACGCCGTCCTTCACCCCGCCCACCACCGCCCGCCGCGCCCAGGTGTCGGAGGTCTTCGCGTCCTTGTCCAGCACGTCCTCCTTCCGCTTCCACTCCTTCCCCTGCACCCCGCCGGGCACGGCCTGGAACACGTGTTCGAACGCCCGCCCCATGCCCTTCGCCGTGTGCATCCCGCTCGACTGCGACTGCTTCGCCAGCAGCTTGTCCCACCCCTCGCCGTCCGCCACCTTGGACAGCCGGAAGGCGGTGTCGAAGGTGAGGCTGAACTTCAGCCCGGCGGCGTCGGCCACCTCCTTCACCGCCTTCACGGGTTCGTTCCACTGGCTCCCGGACGAGTACGACACCGCCTCCAGGACGAGTACCACCCGGTCGTTGTCGGCGGTCGCCACCGTCACCTTCCACACGCCGACGGTCCGCTGATTCTGACTGGTGACGGACAGCGCGATTTGTGGCGGGCTGGTCAACATCGCGTCGGTGTCCGTTTAGAGGGTGACGTATAACACGTCCCCTTTCGCCAGCTTCCAGGTGAAGTCGATCTTGTCGTCCGCCGGAACCGGGGCGGAAAGAGCGAGCAGGAGTGTGAGGGCGGTCATGGGGAGGCTCCGAACCTGAGTCACTTCGGGGGCGTCGTTCCAGCTTACCCGACGGCCGTGTGGTATCGTATCTGCCGTTACGGAGGTGTGACCGATGCCCGATGTTTACGACCTGGATGCCGAACTCGCCCGCGCCGCGGAGGTGCTCAAGTCCGCCACGAAGGTGGCCGTGCTCACCGGGGCGGGCGTGTCCGCGGAGAGCGGGGTTCCCACGTTCCGTGCTTCCGACGGACTGTGGGAAGGGCACCGCGTGGAAGACGTGGCCACACCGATGGCCTTCGCCCGCAACCCGGAGCTGGTGTGGCGGTTCTACAACGGGCGGCGGGTGAACGTGGCGAAGGTGTCGCCGAACCCCGGTCATCATGCGCTCGTGGCGCTGGAAGAGCGGTTCGGCGACGGGTTCGCCATCGCCACGCAGAACGTGGACGGCCTGCACCAGCGGGCCGGCAGCAAGAACGTGTTCGAGGTTCACGGCAGCCTGCACCGCACGGAGTGCCTAATGTGCGGGATGGTCGAAGACCGTGGGCTGGAGGATTTGGGGAACCGGCCGCTGTGCAAGTACTGCCAGGGCTTTTTACGGCCGGCCATCGTCTGGTTCCACGAGCCGCTGCCGGAAGACATCTGGATGAATGCGATGATCGCGGCGCAGGAGTGCGACGTGTTCCTGGTGGTCGGCACGTCGGCGGTGGTCTACCCGGCGGCCAACTTGATCCCGATTGCGAAGCGGGCGAAGACTCCGGGGGCGACGGTCGTCGAGTGCAACCTGGACCGCACCGCCGCCAGCGAGCAGGCCGACATCGGGCTGTACGGCCCGAGCGGGGAGACGCTGCCGAAGCTGGTAGCCCTCTTGTAGGGCGGGTCGAGCGGCCGGCGAAGCCGAAGACCTCTCCGCCACCCGGCGACGATTCCGTACCAAACGACCGGCCGCGACGCCCCACCGGAAATGTGTCACGCGGCGGGGCGTCGCGGCCGGCCACTGGCGCCGTCCGCCTTCCGGCAGTTCCGATCAGCCACCGGAATCCCCGGCCGCTCGACCCGCCCTACAATTTGGTGTGAACCACCGGAACACCCCATGCCCGCGATTCGACTGGACGGCAAAGCCCTGGCCGAGCAGATCCGCGGCGAGATCGCCACCCGCGTGGCCGAACGCACCGCCGACGGCCGCACCCCGCCCGGCCTGGCCGTGGTGCTGGTGGGCGACAACCCGGCCAGCCACGTGTACGTGCGGAACAAGCGGAAGGCGTGCGAGCAGGCGGGCATCCGCAGCACCCTGCACCACCTGCCGGCCGACACGCAACAGCGGACGCTCCTCGACCTGATCGCCGAACTGAACGCCAACCCGGAAGTCCACGGCATCCTGGTGCAACTGCCGCTGCCCTCGCAGATCAACGAAGTCGCGGTCATCGACGCCATCGACCCGGACGTGGACGTGGACACGTTTCACCCGGAGAACGTCGGTCGGCTGGCGGCCGGGCACCCGCGGTTCTACCCCTGCACCCCCCACGGGTGCGTTCAGATCCTGCAACGCAACAACATCCCCACGGCCGGCCGCGAGGTGGTGATCGTCGGGCGGAGCAACATCGTCGGCAAGCCGCTCGCCCTGATGCTCATGCAGAAGAAGACGAGCAACAACCCGGCCGGCGGGGACGCCATCGTGACGGTGGCGCACACCCAAGCGCCGGACCTGGGGGCGGTCACCCGCCGGGCGGACATCCTGATTACGGCCGTCGGCGTGCCGCGGCTGATCACGCCCGACATGGTGAAGCCGGGGGCGGTGGTGATCGACGTGGGCATCAACAGCGTGGGCGGCAAGCTGTGCGGCGACGCCGACGAGCGGGTGGCGGAGGTGGCGTCGGCGTACACGCCGGTGCCCGGCGGCGTCGGCCCCATGACCATTGCGATGCTGCTGAGCAACACGGTGCAGGCGTGCGAGCGATTGGACGGCTGACCCGCACGGTTCGGAGGCTCGCCAACCGCGAATTGCAGTAGGGCGGACGAGCCGGCGCGTCGCCGGCGACCTCCGCCGCGTGTGCCTGTAGTGCCGTCGTGTGGGCCGAATGGGATTGACCGACGTGGTCGTGGTAGTGGTTGGGGGGGGGGGGGGGGGGGGGGGAGAGGGGGCGGGCCCGCCGGGGGGGGGGGGGGCGGGGGGGGGG
>JANNVG010000405.1:0-13301 GCA_031414395.1 Fimbriiglobus sp. | reverse complement strand
GCCGTCGGCGGGAAGGTGCAGTGGCTCGACCTGCCCGGCGACCCCCGCGAGCACTACCTGCCGCACGCCGACTGGTCGCCCGACGGCACGCGGGTGATGGTGCAGCAGTTCAACCGCCTGCAAACGGAACTGAAAGTGTGGAGTGCCGAACCCACCAGCGGCAAAGCGAACGCGGTGTTCACCGAGAAGGATGCCGCATGGCTGGAGAACGAGAACCCGTGGCGGTGGCTCGACGGCGGCAAGAGTTTCGTCTGGCTGAGCGAGCGGACGGGCTGGCGGCACGCCTATCGCGTTTCCGCCGACGGGTCGAAGGTCGAACCGATCACGAAGGGCGAGTTCGACGTGATGGCGGTCGATGCGGTGGACGAGGCCGGCGGGTGGCTTTACTACTCCGCTTCACCGAAGAACGCGACCCAGAAGTACCTGTTCCGGGCGAAGCTCGACGGCAGCAAGACGGAGCAACTCTCCCCCGAGAAACAACCCGGCTGGCACGACTACGACATCTCGCACGATGCGAAGTGGGCCGTTCACACGCGGTCGAACTTCACCACCCCGCCGACAGTAGACCTGGTGCGGCTCGGCGACAACACTGCTGTTCGCACGCTGACCGACAACGCGAAACTCCGCGAGAAACTCGCCGCGTTGAAGCGACCCGAGATCGAGTTCATGAAGGTGCCCGTCGGCGGCGGCGTCACGCTCGACGGGTGGAGCATGAAGCCGGCGAAGGTGGAGCCGAACGCGAAACTGCCGCTGCTCATGCACGTGTACGGCGAGCCGCACGGCCAGACGGTGCGGGATGCGTGGCCCGGCCCCCGCGGGCTGTGGCACTGGATGCTCGCCCAGCAGGGGTTCGTCGTGGCCAGCGTGGACAACCGCGGCACCAACGTGCCACGTGGCCGCGAGTGGCGGAAGTCCGTTCACCGCAAGATCGGCATCGTCGCCCCGACCGAGCAGGCGGCGGCGGTGAGTGAACTGCTGAAGCGGTGGGCGTTCGTCGATCCCACCCGTGTGGGTTCGTGGGGGTGGAGCGGTGGCGGGAGCATGAGCCTGAACGCCCTCTTCCGTCACCCGGACCTGTATCGCGCCGCCATCGCCGTCGCCCCGGTCGCCGACCAGACGCTTTACGACACCATCTATCAGGAGCGGTACATGGGCCTGCCGGCGGACAACGCGGCCGGCTACCGCGACGGCTCGCCGATCACCCACGCGGGCAAGCTGCGGGGCAACCTGCTGCTCGTCCACGGCACCGGCGACGACAACTGCCACTACCAGGGCACCGAGCGGCTGATGGAGGAGTTGATCGCCAAGGGGAAACGGTTCCAGGTGCTGCCGTACCCGAACCGCACCCACGCCATCGGCGAAGGGCGAAACACGAACCAACACCTGATGGAAGCGATGACGCGGTTCCTGGTTGACAACCTCAAGTCTCCGCACGCCCCCGCCCCGGACCCCGTGTACGAGACGCGGACCGTCCGCGGGTGGGCGGTTCACGTCCACCGCGAGTTGCTCGCCACCGAGCCGAAACTGACGGCGAAGGCGATGGAGATCCTCGACAAGCAACTGGACGAGATCACCCGCGTGGTGCCGAAGGCGGCGGTGGCGAAGTTGCAGGAGGTGCCGCTGTACTTCAACCCCGAGTACCCCGGCGTGCGGCCGAGCGCCGAATACCACCCCGGCGCCGACTGGCTACGGAAGAGTGGCCGCGACCCGGCCATGGCGAAGGCGGTCGAGTTCCACAACGTCCGCATCTTCGAGGCCGAGGCGAACCGGATGCCGAACGTGACGCTGCACGAGCTGGCCCACGGGTATCACGACCGCGTGCTGGCGAAGGGGTTCGGCAACGCGGAGGTGGCCGCCGCGTACGCCCGCGCGAAGGAAGGCGGCAAGTACGACAAGGTGGAGCGGCACCTGGGCAACGGCCGTCCGAACACGGTTGAAAAAGCCTACGCGATGACGAACCCGATGGAGTATTTCGCCGAGACGACGGAGGCGTTCTTCAGTCGCAACGACTTCTACCCGTTCATTCTGAACGAGCTGAAGAAGCAAGACCCGGACGTGGTCGAGTTGCTGGCTAAGCTGTGGGGCGTGGAGAAGGTGGCCGCCGAACCGCCGCCGCAGGCCGTTCCACCGGGGCTGGCCACGCAACTGCTGAAGGAGTCGCCGGCGGAGTTGGCGAAGGCGGCCCGCGAGCGGGGCGACGCCGGCCGCGGGGCGGTCCTGTTCTTCCAGCCGTTCATGACGTGCGCCAAGTGCCACGACGCCGACACCGGCACGCAACTCGGGCCGGACCTCGCCCAGGCTGGAAAAGAAGCCACCGCCGAGTACCTGATCGAGTCGATGCTGTCGCCGTCGAAGGCGATCAAGAAGGGGTACGAGCCGCTGACGGTGAGCACCACCGACGGGCGGACCATCACCGGGCTCCTCGTCGAGGACAAGAACGGCACGCTCACGCTCATCGACCCGGCCGGCGGGAAGAAGATCACCATCCCCGCGGCGGACGTGGACAAGCGGACCGTCGGCACGGTGTCGCTCATGCCGGAGGGGATGGTCAACCTGCTCTCGGATCGGCAACAGTTCCTCGACCTGACGAAGTATTTGATCGAAGTGGCCGAGGGCGGGCCGAAGCGGGCGAAGGAGCTGCGGCCGGCGCAGGCGGTGTTCGTCCTGCCCGAGTACGAGAAGGACATCGACCACGCCGGCCTGATCCGCGGGCTGGACGACAAGGCGTTCAAGCGCGGCGAGGCGATCTACACGCGCGTGTGTGCCAACTGCCACGGCACGAAGGACCACGCCGGTTCGCTGCCCACGTCGCCGAAGTTCGCCGCACACACGTTCAAGAACGGCAGCGACCCGCACAGCTTGTACCGCACGCTCACGCACGGGTACAACCAGATGGCCCCGCAGACGTGGATGGTGCCGCGGCAGAAGTACGACGTGGTCCACTACCTCCGCGAGGCGTACCTGAAGGCGGACAACGCGACGCAGTACACGAAGGCGGACGACGCATACCTGGCGAAGCTGCCCAAGGGCACGGGCAACGGCCCGGCACCGGCGAGCGTGGACCCGTGGATGGCGATGGACTACGGCCCGAGCCTGATGAACACGTATGAAGTGGCCGCCGGCAACATCGCGTACAAGGGCATCGCCGTGCGGCTCGACGCCGGGGCAGGGGGGGTGTCTCGTGGTAAGAGTTGGGCGGTGTTCGACCACGACACGATGCGGCTGGCGGCGGCGTGGACGGGCGACGGGTTCATCGACTGGAAGGGCATCCACTTCAACGGCCAGCACCAGGTTCACCCGAAACTGATCGGCGAGCGGCACGTCGAGAACCCGGTCGGGCCGGGCTGGGCCGACCCCGAGACCGGCAGCTTCACCGACCCCCGCCCGCTGGGGCGAGACAAGCGACCCTACGGCCCGCTGCCCCGCACGTGGGCACAATTCAAGGGCACCTACGCCTACGGCGACCAGACGGTGATCGCGTACACCGTCGGCGATGCGGTGGTTCTGGAACTCGAAGGGGTCGAAGGCAAGGTGTTCACCCGCACGCTGGAGGTGGGTAAGTCAAAGAAAGATCTGCTGTGCCGCATCGCCCCAGAAGCGGCGACGGTCGCCGTGGTCGGTGACAACCGGGTGTCAGTGGCGAAGCGGGACGGCTTCCACGTGCTGACCATTCCCGCCGCCGCCACGCCCACGCGGGTGAAGGTGCTGACGGCGAAGGGGAACACCGACCTCGCCGCGCTCGCCAAATCCACGCCCGCCCCGAAGCCGCTCAAGCCGCTCACCGAGGGCGGGCCGAAGCGGTGGCCGGAGGTGCTGAAGACGACCGTGAGTGTGGGGAAGAACGACGGCCCGTTCGCCGTGGACACGCTCGGCACTCCCGACCGCAACCCATGGAACGCGCTCCTCCGCCCGACCGGTTTCGATTTCCTGCCCGACGGCAAGCGGATGGCGGTCTGCACGTGGGACGGCGACGTGTGGCTGGTGTCGCCGGCCGGCGGGGGTGAAACGCTGTCGTGGCAGCGGGTCGCGTCCGGGTTGTTCCAACCGCTCGGGCTGAAGGTCCGCGACGGGAGCGTGTTCGTGTGCTGCCGCGACCAGATCGTGAAGCTGCACGACCTGAACGCCGACGGCGAGACCGACTTCTACGAGTGCTTCAACAACGACCACCAGGTGACGGAGCACTTCCACGAGTTCGCCATGGGGTTGCAGACCGACGCGGATGGCAACTTCTACTACGCCAAGAGCGGCCGGCACGCCCTGCCCGCCCTGATTCCACACCACGGTACGCTCTTGAAGGTGAGCAAAGACGGGGCGAAGACGGACATCCTGGCCACCGGCTTCCGCGCCGCCAACGGCGTGTGCCTGAACCCGGACGGCACCTTCTTCGTGACGGATCAGGAAGGCTTCTGGACGCCGAAGAACCGCATCAACAAGGTGGAGGCGGGCGGGTTCTACGGGAACCTGTTCGGGTACACCGACGTCACCGACACGGCGGACACGGCAATGAAGCAGCCGCTCTGCTGGGTCACCAACGAGTTCGACCGCTCGCCGGCCGAGTTGATCTGGGTGCCGTCGAAGACGTGGGGGCCGCTCGCCGGGAGTTTGCTGAACACCAGTTACGGCATGGGCAAGATCTACGTCGTGCCGCACGAGACGGTGAACGGCCAGTCGCAGGGCGGCATGTGCGCCCTGCCGCTGCCGACGTTCCCCACGGGTGTGATGCGCCCGCGCTTCCACCCGACCGACGGCAGCTTGCTCGTGTGCGGCATGTACGCCTGGGCGGGAAATCAACTCGCGCCGGGCGGCTTCTACCGCGTGCGGTACACCGGCAAGCCGGCGGATTTGCCCGTCGGTTTGGCGGCGAAAACCGGCGGCGTGGAACTGACGTTCACCGACCCCCTCGACGCGAAAGCCGTGGACGCGAAGTGCTTCGACGTGAAGGTGTGGGGGCTGTCGCGGACCAAGAACTACGGCTCGAAGCACATCGACGAGAAGCCGCTGGCGGTGGCGAAGGCGACCGTGAGCGGCGACGGCAAGACGGTGCGGCTGGAACTGCCTGACCTCGCCCCGACGTGGTGTATGGAGGTCAAGTACCGGCTGAAGGGGGCCGACGGCCGGGCGGTGACGGGCACCATCCACAACACGATTCACGCCCTCGGGAAGTGACGTGCCGGATGCGGTCACTGCTTGCTGAGTACGCCGTCCACCACCCAGCACCCGCGGGCGTGTGGGCCGGGTCCGCGGCAGTGGGCGAGAACGTCGGCGTGATCGCAACCCGCTTCTTCGAGCGCATCGGCCAGGATCGGCAGCTGGTCGAAGGCACGCTGTTCGTAGATGCCGGACGCCATTGCGACGGCGGTTTCGGTTCGCCACGCGGGAGCGAACACCACCGGGCGAAACGGATTGCCGACGATGCAGCGGAGGAGAGGGAGGTTCTCCCTGTAGCCATCCAGGACCGAGCGGTTTAGCAATCCGCCTCTGCCTTCACCGCAGATTCTTTCGAATGGAATTAGCCAACGCCACGTGGAGGTGGGTCTGTCGAGGTAGAGGAGTCGCGCGAAAGCAGCAACACGTTGGAGTTGGGCAATCGCGTCCGGGTGGTTCTCACCGATCTCTTCTGTGCGCCTTTCGACCTCCGATTCCAACCGCCGAAACAACAGTCCAGCCTCATCGGGCTGTGCGTTCGCGCTTTCTTGAGAGTGCGACACAGGCTCACCCTCGCCAAATGCCGTGATCCGCATTACTTCTTCAACCACGAGCGGGCCGAGTTCAAACACACCCATCGACTCAAACACTGCCAACTCGAAAAGAATCATTTTGCGGTAGGAGACATCGCCTCCTCGCAATCTACACATCAGGGCTACAGCGTCTGTGGAAGTTAACCACCCCTGTTCATCCACGGCCTCCCCTCCCCTCTCCGTCGGTAGGCGAACTGGGCAAGGTTCACGCATGAATCGCCGTGCCCAGCCAGGCGGCGCGGGCGGCTTCGCCGACGCTCTCGGTCAGGCTGGGGTGGCCGTCCCTCACACCTCGTCCGCCGCGATCTGTTGTCGCCGCTTCTCGGCCGCTTCCGCCGCACTTGGTTGATTCATCCAGGCGAACACCGCATCAAACACGTCCTCCAACTCCGGTACGCCCGCGAACCCACGCAGCTTCACCCGTAAGCCGCAGTGGGGGCAGGGGGCATACAGGTCGAACGGCGAGGCGGTGAACGTTCGCCCGCAGTGGTGGACGGAGCGGGTGATGGGCAATTGAGTGATCGCTTCCAGTAGTTCGGGAGTGACATCAATCGCGGCTTGTTCGGCGACGGTCATTCGTCCTCCAATCGCTTGAGAGCGGATTTGAACTCGCCGCGGGAAGCCGTCGGCGGTGAGGTGATTTCCCGGTGTGCCTGCTGGAGTCGTTGCGGGATAGCGTCCGCCCCAGGCGTCTCAATCACGATCAACCCGGCTACGGCGATCTGATCCAGTGTACGGTACACGACCACGCTTCCGTCTCGAAACGGGGCGAGGATTTCCTCCTCGGTCAGTGGCGGGTCAACCCCATTCAAATCGAACACGGAGATCCCGAGTTCGCCCTTGCGGAGCTGGAACGAGGGTTGTCCGGGTGTCGCCACTCGAACAACGACGGCGAATCGATCTGACATCACGGCCTCCGGTTCACGCATGGATGGCCGTGCCGAGCCACGCCGCCCGCGCCGCTTCGCCGACACTCTCGGTCAGGCTCGGGTGGCCGTGGACCATGCGGGCGATGTCTTCGGCGCTGCCCTTGTACTCCATGACCGCGACCGCTTCGGCGATCAGGTCAGATGCCCGCGGGCCGAGGATGTGAACGCCCAGGAGTCGGTCGGTCTTGGCGTCCGTAATCACCTTCACGAACCCGTCGGTGTCGTCCATCGCCTTCGCCCGCCCGCTGGCCGCGAACGGGAACTTGCCAACCTTGTACCCGTCGCCTTTCGTGCGGCCGGTGGCTTGCACCTGCTCTTCGGTCAGGCCCACGCTCGCCACCTCGGGCCAGATGTAAATGGCACTCGGGATGCAGTCGTAGTTCAGGTGCGGCTTGTGCCCGGCCAGCATCTCGGCGAACGCGATGCCCTCCTCGCTGGCCTTGTGTGCCAGCATCGGGCCGTCGATCAGGTCGCCGATGGCGTACACGCCGGGCACATTCGTCTGGAACTGCTTGTCCACCGCGATCTTGCCGGACTTCTTGTCGTAGGTCACGCCGGCTTCGTCGAGTCCCAGCCCGGCGGTGTACGGCCGCCGACCGACCGCCACCAGCACCTTGTCGCCGGTCACGGTCAGTTCTTTCCCGTCCTTCGCCTGCGCGGTCACGGTGACGCCGTGGTCGCCGAGTACGCCGTTGCCCGCCTTCGCCCCGGTCACTTTGGTGTCGAGGTGGAAGGTGAACCCCTGCTTCGTCAGCAGCTTGTGAACTTGCGTGGCCACCTCGCCGTCGCAGATGGTGAGGATGCGGGGGAGGAATTCGATGACCGTCACTTCGGAGCCGAGCCGCCGCCATACGCTGCCGAGTTCCAGCCCGATGTACCCGCCGCCGACGATGATGAGGTGCTTCGGCACGCTGTCGAAGGCGAGGGCTTCGGTGCTGCTCACCACCGTCTTGCCGTCGTACTTGAGGAACGGCAGATCCACGCTCTCGCTGCCGGTGGCGAGCAGCACGTGGTCGGCTTCGATCACTGTCTTCGTGCCGTCGTCGGCGGTCACTTCCACCTTCCCGCCGCCGAGCAGCTTGCCGGTGCCATAGTACGGCGACACCTTGTTCTTCTTGAACAGGAAGGCGATGCCGTCGGTGAGCGACTTCACCACTCCGTCCTTCCGCCGCATCATCTCGCCCAGGTCGAGTGACACCCCGCCCACCTTGATGCCGTGCTTGGCCAGCTTGTGCCGCGTCACCTCGTACAGCTCGCTCGAATCGAGCAGCGCCTTGCTCGGAATACAGCCGACGTTCAGGCACACCCCGCCGAGCGCCTTGCCCGCGCGCTTCTCGATGCAGGCTACCCTCTTGCCGAGCTGGGCGGCGCGAATGGCAGCCACGTACCCGCCCGGCCCGGCACCGATCACGATCAGGGCGAACTTGTCGCTCATTGCCGCTCCGAAAAAGAAGAGTCTCACGCAGAGCCGCAGAGACGCAGAGAGTACGAAGAAAAACTCTTCTTCTCTGCGTCTCTGCGGCTCTGCGTGAGACGGCATGATTCAGATCGAAAACAGCATCCGTTCCGGGTCTTCCAGGCACTCCTTGATCCGCACCAGGAACTGCACCGCCTCGCGGCCGTCGAGCAGGCGGTGGTCGTAGCTGAGGGCCAGGTACATCATCGGGCGGATGACGATGGCGTCGTTCACCACCACCGCCCGCTTCTGGATGGAGTGCATGCCCAGGATGGCCGTCTGCGGCGGGTTCAGGATGGGCGTGCTGAGCATCGAGCCGAAGATGCCGCCGTTCGTGATGGTGAACGTGCCACCCTGCATCTCCTGGATGCCCACCTTGCCGTCGCGGGCACGCTTGGCCACGTCGCCGATGGCCTTCTCGATGTCGGCGAAACTCTTCTTGTCGGCGTCCCGCAGCACCGGCACCATCAGCCCCTTCTCGGTGCTGACGGCCACGCCGATGTCGTAGAAGTGCTGCTGAACCACGTCGTTGCCGTCGATGCGGGCGTTCACCATCGGGAACGCCTTCAGCGCCTCCACTGCGGCCTTCACGAACACGCTCATGAACCCGATCTTGACGCCGTACTTCTTCTCGAACTTCTCGTTGTACTTCGCCCGCAGGTCCTGAACGGCCGACATGTCGGCCTCGTTGAACGTGGTGAGCGTGGCGGTGGTGTTCTGGCTCTCCAGCAGTCGCTCGGCGATCCGCTTGCGGATCATGCTCATCGGCTGGCGGGTCTCCCGCACGCCCTCTTCGCGGGGCACCGGGATGGGCACCACCTGCGCCGTCACTCTGGTCAGGCTCTTGTCATCAACAGCGGGCTTACGTCCGCCGCTCGCCTCGTGGGCGATGATGTCGTCCTTCGTGATGCGCCCGCCGGGGCCGGTGGCGGGCAGCTTGGTCGGGTCGAGATCCTTGTCGCGGATGGCGGCGGCGGCGGCGGGGGAAGCGCGGACTTCGGCGGTCGGTTTCGGCGCGGGTTGGGGAGACGCGGGTTGGGGAGACGCGGGCGCGGGGGCGGCGACCGCCTTGCCCGCCGGGTCGATGTCGGCGATCTTCTGACCCACCTGCACCACCTGATCGGCTTGCACCAATATTGTGATGACGCCGGCGACCGGCGAGGGCACCTCCATCGTCGCCTTGTCGGTCTCCAGTTCGAGCAGCGGCTGATCGGCCTTCACCACGTCACCGTCCTTCACCATCCAGCGGGCGATGCGCCCCTCGGTGACGGTCTCGGCTCCCTTCGGCACTTCGACGGCGACGGCCATATCTGCTCCCGAACGGTGGGGTCCACTGGTGGCGGTATTGTAGGGGCGGAGATCAAGTGACCTCACCCCCCGGCCCCCACTGCGACTTGTTAGCCCGACGCGCGAGCGAGGGGCCAGCCATTCACCGGAGTGCCGGAAAGCCACACAGCCCCAACCGCCCGTGACGCGAACCACCTGTCCGTGAAGTCACTGGCCCCTCGCTCGCGCGTCGGGCTAACAGGTGGCTGGCAGGTGACAGGCTTCCCGTTTTCCCCTAACACCCCCTCTCCATGATGGAGCGGGGGCCGGGGGGTGAGGTCTCCGCGCCGCATATCATGTCCCCCATCCGTCCCCGACTGAACGCTATGTCCCGACAACCCAGCATCCTCATCACCGGCGCCGGCGGCGAGATCGGCCACGGGCTAATCGACCAACTCACTAGCCCGCTCCCTGGCGGTCGCGGCTCGTCACGGCCGGTCATCACCCTGGATCTGAACCCGCTCGCCCCGGAGTTGGCGAAGAAGGTGCGGAAGGAGTTCGTCGGCAGCATCCTCGACACGCAGTTGCTCGACCGCATCCACGCCGAGTACGAAGTCGATCAGGTGTTCCACCTGGCGGCGCTGCTGAGCACCCGGAGCGAGTTCAGCCCGGCGCTCGCGCACAAAGTGAACGTCGAAGGCACGCTGAACCTGCTCGAGTTCGCCCAGAAGGAAGGGGAGAGCCACGGGCGGATGGTGATGTTCTTCTACCCCAGCAGCATCGCCGCGTATGGCCTGCCCGACGTAGCGACGAAAAGCCGGGCCGGGCGGGTGAAGGAGGACGACTTCAACCAGCCGACGACGATGTACGGCGCGAACAAGCTGTACTGCGAGCACCTCGGCCGGTACTACGACCGCCACTTCCGCCAGCTCTCGGCCGGGCCGAAGGCGGGCAAACTCGACTTCCGCTGCATCCGCTTTCCGGGGCTGATCTCGGCCGCCACGGTGCCGAGCGGGGGCACGTCGGATTACGTGCCGGAGATGCTGCACGCGGCGGCGCAGGGCCAGCCGTATGCGTGCTTCGTCGGGGCCGACGCCCGCATCCCGTTCATGGCCATGCCCGACGCGGTGGAGGCGATTTTCAAGCTGACCGCCGCCGACAAAGCCAAGCTCACCCGGTGTGTGTACAACATCGGCGCGTTCGCCCCGACGGCCGGCGAGGTGGAGGCGATCGTGCGGAAGGCGTTCCCGACGGCGGACGTGACGTACAAGCTGGACGCGAAGCGGGCGGGCATCGTGGACAGTTGGCCGGCCGACGTGGACGACACCGCCGCACGCCTGGATTGGGGGCTGGCCCCGAAGTACGACCTGCGGACGGCCTTCGTCGAGTACCTCCTCCCGACCATCCAGAAGCGGTACGGCTGACGGTGCTGATTGTTCACCGCAGAGGGCGCGGAGGGCGCGGAGAAAGATCGAAGAGAGAATGAGGAAACCAGGAAGGCAGGAACAGAGATGTCTTCAATCCTTCTCCTGCCTTCCTGGCTTCCTCATTGATTCCCTGACCGTACTTCATTCTGTCTTTCTCCGTGCCCTCTGCGGTGAAGTCTTCTTCGAGGATTCCCCATGCGACACACTCTCCCCCTGTTCGCCCTCCTGCTGGCTGTGCCGGCGTTCGCCGCCGACTGGAAGCCGGCCCCCGCCCCCCTCATGACCAAGTGGGGCAAGGCGATCACCGCCGACAAGACCCCCTGGGCCGAGTACCCCCGCCCGCAGTTGGTGCGGAAGGAGTGGGCCAACCTGAACGGCCTATGGGACTACGCCATCCGCCCGAAGGGGGAGAAGCAACCGGAGAAGTGGGACGGCAAAATCCTCGTGCCGTTCTGCGCCGAGAGCGCGCTCGGCGGGGTCGGTAAACACCCGACCGAGAAGGACGAACTGTGGTATCGCCGCGACGTGGACGCCTCAGCGTGGAAGGGGAAGCGGGTGCTGCTGAACTTCGAGGCGGTGGACTGGGAAGCGACGGTGTGGGTGAACGGCAAGGAACTCGGCACTCACAAGGGGATGCACGACCCGTTCTCGTTCGACATCACGGATGCCCTGAACAACGGCAAGGGGGGGTTGGTGGTGCGGGTGTGGGACCCGACCGACAAGGGCAGCCAGCCGCTCGGCAAGCAGATCCACAACCCGCACGGCATCTGGTACACGCCGGTGAGCGGCATCTGGCAGACGGTCTGGATGGAGCCCGTCGCGGAGGCCCACGCCACTTCACTTCACACGCTGGTGGACATTGCGAAAGGCACCGTCACCTTCATGGTGGCCGGAACGAAATTGAAGGACGACGACTCGGTGTCGGTGAAAATCAAGACCGGCGGGGAGTCCACCATCACGGCACAATCGCCGATGGATTTCCCCGTCCCGGTTCGCCTAGAACGACCGAAGCTGTGGACCCCGGACAGCCCGCACCTGTACGAGGCTGTGGTGAGTGTCGTTCGGAACGGCAAGGTGATCGATGCGGTTGAATCGTACTTCGCCTTCCGCACCGTTGGCGTGGGCAAAGACGCCGACGGGGTGCAACGCTTGCTGCTGAACGGCAAGCCGCTGTTCCAGTACGGCCCGCTCGATCAGGGCTGGTGGCCGGACGGCTTGCTCACGCCGCCGAGCGACGAGGCGATGAAGTACGACCTGGAGGTGCTGAAGAAGCTCGGCTTCAACATGCTCCGCAAGCACATCAAGGTCGAGCCGAGCCGGTACTACTACCACTGCGACAAGCTCGGCCTGCTGGTGTGGCAGGACATGCCGAGCGCCATCAACCGCACGAAGAAGCAGTTCATCGCCCCCGGTGCGAAGGCCGACGCCGACGACGAGTTCACCGCCGACGAGAAGAAGCAGTTCCGCGCCGAACTGAAGGCGATGATCGACCACCTCCGCGGGTTCGGGTGCATCTACTGCTGGGTGCCGTTCAACGAGGGGTGGGGTCAGCACGACGTGAACGCCACGCTGAAATGGGTGAAGGAGTACGACCCGACGCGGCCGGTGAACGGGCCGAGCGGGTGGGAAGACCGCGGGTATGGCGACATGAAGGACGCGCACATTTATCCCGGCCCCGGCATGTTCCCGGTGATGAAGGACCGCGTGTCGGTGCTGGGCGAGTTCGGCGGGCTGGGTCTGCCGGTGAAAGACCACCTGTGGAAGGACACCGGCAACTGGGGCTACCGCACGTACAAGACGGAGGAGGAACTGCGGACGAACTACCACACCCTGATGAAGCGGATGCACCCGCTCATCGGTAAAGGGCTGGCCGCGGCGGTGTACACGCAGACGACGGATGTGGAGGTCGAAGTCAACGGCCTGATGACCTACGACCGCGAGGTGCTCAAGTTCGACGCGGCCGACACGCTCAAGTGGCACAAGATGCTGTTCACCCCGCCGCCGACGGTGATGGACGTGGTGCCGACGAGCGAGACCACCGCCCAGGCGTGGAAGTACTCCACCGACAAGCCGGCCGACGGGTGGGTGAAGCCCGAGTTCGACGCGAAGGAGTGGAAGGAGGGCAAGGGCGGGTTCGGCAGCAAGGGCACGCCGGGCGCTCGCATCGGTACGGAGTGGACGGGCAAAGACATCTGGCTGCGGCGGACGTTCGACCTGAAGGAACTGCCGACGGGCGAGGTGTTCCTGCGTGTCCACTGCGACGAAGACGGCGAGGTGTTCATCAACGGCGTGTCGGCGGCGAAACTGCCGGGGTACACCACCGAGTACGTCGAAGTGCCCATCTCCGCGGCAGCGCTGAAGACGCTAGTCAAGGGCACGAACACGCTGGCGGTGACGGCGAAGAACGCCGGCGGCGGGCAGTTCATCGACGCCGGACTGGTGCAGGTGGTGCCGGCGAAGAAGTGACGCCGGATGGGTCGCAGGG
>JANNVG010000404.1:0-2151 GCA_031414395.1 Fimbriiglobus sp. | reverse complement strand
GCCTACCTCTGCGTCTCTGCGGCTCTGCGGCTCTGCGTGAGACGCCCTGCCTCCCTCTCGTGCCCTCATGTGCCCTCGGCGGTGAATCTCTTTACCCCCGCGCCGCCTTCAGCACCTCCACCAGCACGCCGGCGATGTTCCAGGCGTCGTCGTCGCCGCGGTGGTGGGTGCCCTCCATCGCCCGCCCGCACATCTCCACCGCCTGAGCGGTGCCGACCTCGTGCGGCAGCCCTCGCACCAAGGCGAATAGTGTTTTCACGTTCAGGTGCCGCGGGCCGAACGGATACCGCACGCCGGTCTCCTGGCACTGCCGCTCGATGGCCTTGCGGTCGTAGTCGCCGAAGCTCGCCCACACGCGGTCCGCGCTGCGGAACTCCTTTTCCAACAGCTTGCATGCGTCGGCGAAGGTCACGCCGGCGTCCACCTGGGCCTGCGTCAGCGTGGTCAGTTGCGTGCAAAACGGGCTGACCGTGGACCGCTCCGGGCGGATCAGGATGCTCCGCTTCTCCAGTCGCGTGAGCGTACCCACTTCGACCGGGCAGACGCCGATCTCGATGACGTCCGACACTTCGCCCTTCGGCTGCTGCCCGATGTCCCAACACGTCGCCTCGATGTCGATGATCAGGATGTGATCCAGTTTCTTGCTCATTGAAGTTCCATGTTCCAGGTTCCAGGTTCCAAGTTTCGTGTACCGGATGGTTGCATTGTCGCTGGTGAAGCGGGTCGGGGAGTGAACTCGACACCTCCCCACTTGGAACCTGGAACTTGGAACCTGGAACTCCGGGGTCCCCCTGTTCACACTGGACGCGCACTCGTTGAATGATCGCACCGCACCGCCGCAGGTTCGCCCGCATGGAAGTTCTCATCTCCGAAGCCGACATCCGCGAGCGGGTCGAGGCCATCGCCGACCGGGTGAACGCCGACTTCGCCGACCGCCCGTTCGTGGTGGTCGGCATCCTCACCGGCAGCCTGGTGTTTCTGGCCGACCTGATCCGCCGGATTCACCACCCGCACCAGATCGGGCTGATCCAGGCGAGCAGCTACCGCACCGGCACCACCCCCGGCACGCTGGTGGTGAACGACGGCCTGCTGCCGGACGTGAAGGGGAAAAACGTCCTCCTGCTCGACGACATCCTGGACAGTGGGCAGACGCTCGCCCGGCTGGTGGAACACCTGAACCACAAGGGGGCGGCTAGCGTGCGGACGTGCGTGCTGCTTCGCAAAGTCGGCCGGCAGACGATCGCCGTCGAACCCGACTACGTCGGGTTCGAGATCCCGAACAAGTTCGTCATCGGGTACGGGCTGGACTTCGCCGACGACTACCGCCACCTGCCGTTCATCGGCGTCCTGCCCGATGACACCCCACACCCCTAACACACTCCCCTTTCGTTGGAGGTTCCCATGCGACGAGTTAGCGGATTAGCACTCGTAGTCGTGTCGGCCGCGTGGACGTTCGCCCAAGAGCCGGCGAAAAGAGACACCCCCAAGCCGCTCCCGGCCGAACTGGTGAAGGCCTGGGAAGACGCGGGCGGCAAACTGGTGTGGCTTCGAGCCGACGAATTCGGCCTGATGCGATCCGTGAACGTGACCCAACCGGGCGACCTTCCGGCGTTCCAGTTCGATGAGTGCAAGGGCGAGCGCGTGGCGAAGCTGCCCGCCCCGGAGACGCCGTTCGGTCTCGGTCTGTCGGGGCCGACGGTCAAGGACGACGCGATGAAGGAACTCGCCAGGTTCAAGCAGCTCACCTCGCTTCACATGTACAAGGTGCATGTCAAGGACGCTGGGTTGAAAGAACTCGTCCCTCTCAACAAACTCACCTTCCTCGGCCTACAGACCTGTGCCGGGGTGACGGATGCCGGGCTGAAAGAGGTCGCCAAGCTGGAACAACTCACCTCCTTCGAACTGTCTGCCGCCGGGACCCGTGTGAAGGAAGCGGGTCTGAAGGAATTGTTCGCTCTCAAGCACCTCACCGCCCTCAGTGTGGACGTCCTTGAGTTGTCGGACGAGGTGGTGTGGAGTTCCCCACGAATCGTAGACAGCGGGAAAGTGGTGTACTCTTGAAGCACGAGGAGACCCACCGATGGCCCGTGAACGCAAGTCCTACACGCCGGAGTTCAAGCTCCAGGCGGTGAAGATGATCCTCGAACAGAA
>JANNVG010000403.1:0-5390 GCA_031414395.1 Fimbriiglobus sp. | reverse complement strand
GGGGGGGGGGGGGGGGCCCGTCCTTCGGGCGGGGTTTTTTTTCTCCCCCCTGGGGGCCCCCCCCCCCCCCCCGCCCGCCAGCGGTATTCGGGGTTACGCCGCGCCGACGCGGTACCGCACGAACTTGGTCGGGGTCAGGCCGGCCTTCTTCAGCGCGTCGCCGACGGTCGTGTTCGGGTACTTCACCCCGTTCACCATCGGCTGATCGACCAGCACGGTCTCGGCCATCCACGCCTTCAGCTTGCCGTCGGCCATCTTCTCGATGATGTTCGCCGGCTTGCTGGCGTTCTTCGGGTCGTCCTTGATCTGCTGGGCGATGAACGCCTTCTCCTTCTCCAACACCGCAGCCGGTACACCGTCGGCGGTGAAGTACGGCGGGTTGAGCGCGACCACGTGCGCGCCGATGTCCTTCAGCAGTTCGTCGGCCTTCGTCGTGCCGCCGGTCTGCACCAGGGCGCCGCCCATCAGGTCGTGGTGGACGTAAAAGCCGAACACCCCGCCGGTGAGACGGGTGAAGCGGTGGATGACCATCTTCTCGCGGATCAGGCCGACCGTCTCTTCCAGCCGGTTCTTCACCGCGGGCAGAGCCAGCAGTGCCGCCACATCGGCCGGACTGTGTTCGATGACCGCCTTCGCCACGTCGTCGGCCAGCTTGCCGAACAGGTCGTTCTTGGCGGTCGGCGCGCTCTCGCAGCGGAGTTCGACGATGGCGGCGGTGTCGCCCTGGATGAGGACGAACACCCGGCCCTCGGCGGCCTCGTTCGCCTCGCGGTTGATCATCGCCTTGGCGTTCCAACTGCGGAGCAGTTCGACGGCTTTGTCCAGGTCGCCGCCGACTTCACCCAGGGCTTTCTTGCACTCCATCAGCGGGCGATCCGTCCGCTTGCGGAGTTCGTTCACGGCGGCGGCGGAAATCTGGCTCATGTCTCCCTCGAAGTTCCAAGTTCCAAGTTCCAGGTTCCAAGTTGTGCTTCGGGGTTCCGGGTTCCGAACCAAGTTCCGAGCCGTTCAGGCGGGTGATCCGCTGCTGAACAACTTGGAACCTGGAGCTTGGAACCTGGAACTGTTCGTCAAGACACGCCGGCGGGGGCCGGGTTCGCCGGGCGGCCTTGCGGTTGCTGGCGGGGCGGCTGCTGCTTGATGTTGCCCTGCTGTTCGGGCGGCAGGGCGGCCCGGCCTTCCAGCACGGCGTCGGCCAGCTTGCCCACCACCACTTCAATGGCCCGGATGCTGTCGTCGTTGCCCGGGATCGGCAGGTCGATGGTGTCCGGGTCGCTGTCGGTGTCGATGAGCGCGATGGTGGTGATGCCCATCCGCTTGGCCTCCTTCACCGCGATGTGCTCCCGCTTCGGGTCCACGATCACCAGGGCGTCGGGCAGGCGGTTCATCTCGCGGATGCCGAGCAAGTTGCGGCGGATCTTGAGCAGCTCGCGGTTGAGCGTGCTCACCATCTTCTTCGAGTAGTTGCGGATCGGCGCGTTGTCCGGCGCCCGCGCCAGGTCCAGCTTGCCGGCCTCCGTAATCATGCCCGCGATGTAGTTGGTCATGTCGTGGCGGGCCGGGTTGTCGCCCTGCGGTAGCCACATGCCCTCCAGCTCCCGCAGGCGGTTCAGCCGGTTGCGGATGGTCTTGAAGTTGGTCAGCGTGCCGCCCAGCCACCGCTCGCTCACATAGGGCATCCCGCACTTGGCGGCTTCCTTCTCCAGGATGTCTTTGCCCTGCCGCTTGGTGCCCACGAACAGCACCAGGCTGCCGGTGCCGGTCAGTTTGGACAGGTAGCGGTAGCTCCGCAGCAGACCTCGCACGGTTTCCCGCAGGTCGATGATGTGGATCAAGTTCCGCTTGCCGTAGATGTACGGCCGCATCTTCGGGTTCCAGCGGCTGGCGCGGTGCCCGTAATGCACGCCCGCTTCCAGCATCTCTTTGACGTCTACGAGAGCCACACGAGACCTCCTTCTGCGGGTCGATGCGGGAACTGGCCCGCGGCGCCCGGCGACGGACACGGAACACCCCGACACGATTTCTGGGGTGGGAACCAACTAGTGTAGCGGGAAACGGCACTTGGCCAAGAGGAAGGCGGGTGACGGGCCCACGGGTCCGCCGGATGGTTCTTTCCACCTCCCCCCACCCATCCGTGGAATCATGTCCTGAACGCGGAAGATCCCATGCCGGCCAAGCACTTACGGCGAATCGGCCACTCCGGAAGAACCACGCGAACCATCCCGCCCGCCGCATTTGCGATCACGCTCGCCGACGTGTACCATGCACTCGTGTCCCGCCCCACGTGCGAAGGACCATCGCCCATGTCGTCCGCGTTCATCAGCCACAGCAGCCCGGACGACCGCTACGTCGCCGAGTTCGTGCAGCTCGTCCGCAGCCTCGGCTACGACGACGTGTTCAACGACAGCCACACCATCGAGCCGGACGCACTGTTCTGGACGCGGATTGAACAGGGCATCCGCGAGGCCGACGCCTTCGTCGTTGTGCTGTCGCACGCCTCGGTGAAGTCGTACTGGGTGGACCGCGAGGTGCAGTTCGCCCGCGAGTTGGGCAAGAAGGTCATCCCTGTACGCATCGACGACTGCAAGCCGCCCGCTAGCTTCACCGGCCGCGACGTGATCGACCTCCGTCAGGGCCGCGGTGACAAGGTGAAGATCGCCGGCACGCAGCTCGAAAAGCACGCCCCGCGGGTGCTGTTCGGCCGTGAGAAGGAACTGGCCGCACTCGATGCGGCATGGGCGAAGCCGACGCTGAACGTCTACACGCTGGTGGCGTGGGGCGGGGCGGGCAAAACGTCGCTCGTCTTCCACTGGGTGCAAACGCGGTTCGCGGTGAAGAAGTGGGAGGGCGTCGAACGCTACTTCGACTGGAGCTTCTACAGCCAGGGCACGGGCGAATCCCGGCAGACCTCCGCCGACCTGTTCATCAACGACGCGCTCAAGTTCTTCGGCGACCCCGACCCGACCGTCGGCAACCCGTGGGACCGCGGCACGCGGCTGGCCGGACTGATCCGCCAGCATCGCACGCTGCTCGTGCTCGACGGCATCGAGCCGCTGCAATACCCGCCGAACGACCCACAGGCCGGGCGGCTGAAGGACCCGGCGCTCGAATCGCTCCTCCGCGAACTGGCCGCCGACAACCCCGGCCTCGTGGTCGTCACCACCCGCGAGCACCTGACGAACGTGGAGGGGCACGCCACCACCGAGGAACAGAAGCTCGACAAATTGGCGAAGGAAGCGGCGGTGCAGTTGCTGCGGCACCTGCAAATCACCGGCACGGAGGAGGAGCTACACGCGGCGTGGAAGGACGCCGGCGGGCACGCCCTCACGCTCTCCCTGCTCGGGCGGTTCATCGCCGACGCCTACGAGGACCGCGACATCCGCCACTACAAGGAGGTGAAGTTTGAAGCGGCCGACCAGGAACACCAGGGGCGGTCGGCGTTCAAGGTGATGATCGCCTACGAGCGGTGGCTGAAGTCCGGCCCGCCGGAGCGCCAACGGGAGTTGGCGTTGCTGCGGCTGACCGGGCTGTTCGACCGGCCGATGGCGAAGGGCTGTTTGCAAGCACTGCGGGCGGAGCCAGCCATTCCGGGGCTGACCGACGGGCTGGTGAATCTGACGGACCAGCAGTGGAACATCGCGGTGAAGCGGCTGTGTGCGGTGGAATTGCTGTCTGTGTATGTTGCAGGCGACCCCCCACCCGACGCCGCCCGCTCCGCGGCGGCAGCGACCGCCCCCACAAGGGGGGAGGTGTTCAACCCCACCTCCCCCCTTGAGGGGGAGGTCGGTTGCGAAGCAACCGGGTGGGGGGTGACTCACATCGACGCCCACCCGCTCATCCGCGAGTACTTCGCCGCCCAGTTGAAGAAGGACCACCCGGAGGCGTTCCAGGAAGCCCACTCGCGGCTATTCGACTACTTGTGCAAGTCCACGCCGTACCGCCCGGAAGGGATGAAGGGGTTGGAGCCGCTGTACGAGGCCGTCACCCACGGCTGCCTCGCCGGGAGACACCAAGAGGCAGTCGAGAATGTCTACGCCGACCGCATCCTCCGCGGTACGGGGCAAGACGGCTTCTACAGTAGGAGGAAACTCGGGGCGATCGGGGCCGACCTCGCGGCGGTGGCGGCGTTCTTCGACGAGCCGTGGAGCCGGGTGTCGCCGAACCTGACCGAAGGCGATCAGGCTTGGGTGTTGAACCACGCTGCATTCTCCCTCCGTGCCCTCGGCCGCATGACCGAAGCGCTGCAACCGATGCGTGCCGGGCTGGTGGGGGCGGTTCGTCTGAAAGATTGGATGAACGCCGCGGTGGGTGCTGGCAACCTGAGCTATTTGGAAGTGACGCTAGGCCGATTGGCAGACGCCGTAACCAACGCCCATCAGTCGATCGCCTACGCCGACAAACACGTCAATGCGATCGAGCGGTCGATCAATCGCGCCACGGCGGCAGATGCGTTGCATCAGTCTGGCCAGAGTGAGGAGGCCGGCACACTCTTCGACGACGCCGAACGAATGTTTAACGAGCGTCAACCTAAATACAATCCGCTCAACTCGCTACCCGGCTACCGCCATCGCGATTGGCTGCTGGGCCCTGCGGAACGTGCCGCGTGGCGGATGTCGCTAGATAGTACGGACGTGTCGCCCGTGGAGAATCGAGGCCAACCTGAGTACGCCACGATTTGTGATGAGGTCGAACGCCGTGCTCAAATGACTCTAGTCCTCGGGGTCCGAAACCAGCGTCTGCTTCCTATTGGCCTCGATCACCTCACCCTCGCTCGCGTCGGGCTGATCCGGGCGATCCTGGCGCACCCGCAACCGCAACCAGCGCTCGACTTGCCGCACGTCGTCGCCGCCGTCAACGGCCTCCGCGCTGCGGGGCAAGCTGACGAACTTCCAAAAGGCCTGCTCACCGCATCCCTCTATCACTTCGTCCGGGGGGAACACGACCTCGCCCGCAAGCACCTCGCCGAGTGTCAGCAGATCGCTGAGCGGGGGCCGATGCCACTGCACTTGGCCGACGTGCATTTGCACCGTGCCCGCATGTTCCGCGACAAGGCCGAGCTGGCGAAAGCCGCCACGCTCATCCGCGACCTCGGCTACGGCCGCCGCAACGACGAACTCGCCGACGCCGAAGCCGCCGCGAAGGGGTGGCCGGAGGCGCCCTCGTCTTGTTAGCCCGACGCGCAAGCGAGGGGCCAGAGACTTGTCCGGGAAGTGACTGGCCCCTCGCTCGCGCGTCGGGCTAACAAGTCCTGGTAGGGCGGGTCGAGCGGGGATCGCATCCACTTTCCCGATCCCGATGGGACAATCACCCCCCTGCCGCCGCGCCGACCCGCCGCACGGAACTGGGGGTTCTTCGCGGTGGCAGGGGGGTGATTGTCCGCTGACGTTCCG
>JANNVG010000402.1:0-1868 GCA_031414395.1 Fimbriiglobus sp. | reverse complement strand
GTCCGCCCCCGCCTCCGACGCCGCCATACAGCCACTCGAGCGTGACGTTCCCGAACGTGGGCGAAGACGACTATGAGCCGGTGTACGCCGGCATCCGCATCCTGAACAGTTACGGCGGCACGGTCACGTTCCCGGCCACCGTGGAGTTCGGCGAGTACACGCAGAACTCGGGCACCACGGCGCAAGCGGCCGACACCACCGTCAGCGTGACCATGGCGTTCGGTTGGGTCGGCGGCACCATCAACGCCACCACGAACACGGCGACGATGAAGTTGATCGGCGCCACCGGGCAAATCGGCGAGGATCACACGACGCTGAGTTCGGGGGCGAAGATCGTGCTCGCCAAGAGCAGTGGCGGCACCGGGGCCGTGGTTCAACAAACGGGTGTGTTGCAACTTCTGAACGATTCGGTCGTCGACATCCTCGAAGACTGCCTGCTGCTCCAAAGACAAATCCTCGCCAACCCGCCTGCGAACAACGAGATCGATGGCGGCGTGAAAGCCACGGGTCGGTACCTGACCGAGGGGGGCAAGGCGACGTGGGTGAAGGTCGAACCGGGTGGGTCGTTGGATGTGGAGCGCAACGGCAACAAGGGCGGATTCACGGCGACGGGGAAGGTGCCCGGTTCTAACTGGGGGGTGGTGTCCAGGGGGTTGATTACCATGAGGAATGGGGAGACCCTCACCGCCACACACGGCGTGTCTGTGACCGACGGCGGCTTCTACACTTACTCCGGCTTCCAGGTCGCTCAGCGCGCCACCATCGACGGCCGGTTCTCGTTCGAGGGCACCGAGATTCGGCTCGGCCTGCTCAACTTCATGGAAGACGGCACGAAACTCGGCCACTCCAACACCACACTCAAGGTGACCAAGCGTACCGACCTGCTGCTCGGCGACTTCAAGCCGAAGCTCGACGCGGCGAACCGCTTCCTCAATGATTCCATTGAGACGGACATGGGGTTCAACTGCGAGCCGGAATTCTTCATCAAGCCCGAGGCGGCGGCTCCGCCCTTGGGTGCCTTGGTCCTCGTGTCGAAGGACGGTTTCCTGACCAGCAACAACCCGTCTAACGGGGATCCGACCAACTTCACGATGGAACGGTCGGATAACGGGAAAATTTTTGAGGTCAGATGAGACCTCTGGTGCGGGCGACCGACCGGCAACGGTGAGTCGTCCGCACCACCCCTCTCCAGTCCAGATCAACTCAACCTGAGGACTCGAAAATGCTTGCTACTCCATGTCGCGTTGGGGTGTTCGCTGTCGTGCTGGCCGGCATTTGTGGCCTCCGCGCGGCCGATCCCCCCGCCGCACCGATGCCGAAGGCCACCACAACTCCGGACCAGAAGGCCGAGAAGCAGGACAAGCAGGAGGACAAGCGCCCGACCACGAGGGAGGAGTTCGCGGCGCTGGCGAAGGCCGGACCGAAGCCGCCGTGGATCCCCTTCGGCCCCGGTCACAAGATGGTGAGGGACGAGATGATCGATGGGACGGTGATGGCCGTGTCCCGCGAGGCGATCGAAATCCGCCCGTGGGGGAAGAAGGAGACTGTCAAGTACCCGCCGCACACCCTGCTGGACACCGGCGCGGTGTGCCACTGGGAAACCGACGCCCAGTGCTACCTCCTGGATGACGTGAAAAAGGGTGATGAGGTGCTACTCGGCTTCGGCACGGTGGACAAGGAGAAAGGGGAGGAGTGCTTCTACGTCCGAATTCGCAAGCGGCCGGGCGGGGTGATCCCGCCGTCCCGCAAGCCGTCCGAACTCCTTCCTTACCACAGGGACACACAAGCGGAGATCGACCATTTCGAAAAGGGCACACCGCTGCCCGAACACCTCCAGCCGAAGACCACCCCCACCGGGCGGCCGTTGC
>JANNVG010000401.1:0-14650 GCA_031414395.1 Fimbriiglobus sp. | reverse complement strand
TGATCTGCGGGCGTGCGGCGGCACACTTCTTCATGTGGGCGAACGGCGTGTAGTGCTCGGCTCGCTCCGCGTGCGGGTCTGAAAAGACCGCTCGCGGAGCGAGCAGAGCACTTACGACGCACTCACGGCCTTCCACACTTCGGCCTTCACATCTTCCAGTTTGATCCGCTTCTGTTGCAGCGTGTCCCGATCCCGAATCGTGACGGTGCCATCCTTCGTAGTGTCGCCGTCGATGGTCACGCAGAACGGCGTGCCGATCTCGTCTTGCCGGCGGTAGCGTCGGCCCACTGCCCCCTTGTCGTCGTAGAAGACGTTGAAGTGCGGCTTCAGTTCACGGTACAGCTTCGTCGCCAATTCCTGCATCCCGTCCTTGTTCACCAGCGGGAAGATGGCGCACTTGATCGGCGCCAGCCGCGGGTGAAACCGCATGACCACCCGCTCCTCCACGTTCCCCTTCGCGTCCGGCACTTTGTCCTCGTGGTACGCCTCGCACAGCACCGCCAGCGTGAAGCGATCCGCCCCGGCGCTCGGCTCGATCACGTGCGGGGTGAACTTGTACTTGGCGATCTCCTCCGCCGTCGGGTTCCCCTTCAGCCACTCCTTGAAGCTGCGGGTGCTGAGCGTCTGGCTGTCGTTGTTCCACCGCTCCTCGTCGAAGTACGCGAGGTCGTCCGTCTTGCCGCTCTTGGCGGCATGGGCTTTCAGGTCGAAGTCCCCGCGGTGGGCGACTCCTTCGAGTTCCTGCGGTTCGTCCGAGAACGGGAACATGTACTCGATGTCGGTGGTGCCGACCGAGTAGTGGGCGAGTTCTTCGCTGCCCTGTTCCCGCGGGCGGAGGTTGTCGCTCTGGATGCCGAGCGTGCTGTACCACTTCCGCCGCAAATCCCGCCAGTACTCGTACCACTTCCGCGACTCGGTCGGGTGGCAGAAGAATTCGATCTCCATCTGCTCGAACTCGCGGGAACGGAAGGTGAAGTTCCGCGGATTCACTTCGTTGCGGAACGCCTTGCCCACCTGAGCGATCCCGAACGGCAGCTTCAGACGAGTGCTGTTCAGCACGTTTCGGTAGTTGACGAAGATGCCTTGCGCCGTCTCAGGACGGAGGTACGCGACGTTGTCATCGGACTCGATGGGGCCGGTGTGCGTCTTATTCATCAGGTTGAACGCACGCGGTTCTGTGAGGTAGCCTGCTTCCCCACAATTCGGACACTGAAATAGCTTCTGTTCGTGGGGAAGACTCTTCGCATAGTTCCACACGTTGAATCGCCAATCCCCCGGTCGTGATTTGCGGAACTTGTCAATCTGCTTCTGGTTCTTCTCGAGAATCTCTTCAGTACTCCCGAGACCAACGACCATCTCTGTCGGCACTGATCCAGCAGCAGCGGATACGTTTTCAAAGATAAGCATCGACAGGTGATCCGCACGGAACCGGCCTTGGCACTTCTTACAGTCCACCATCGGGTCGCTGAACCCGCCGACGTGACCGCTCGCCTCCCACACCTTCGGGTTCATGATGATCGAGCAGTCCAGCCCGACCATGCGGATCTCCTGACCGTCCGGGCCGGGCGGCGGGTTCCGCACCATGTCCGTCCACCAGGCGTCCTTGATGTTCTTCTTGAGTTCGACGCCGAGCGGGCCGTAGTCCCAGAAGCCGTTGATCCCGCCGTAGATTTCGCTCGACTGGAAGATGAACCCGGTGTCCTTGCAGAACTTGGCGAACTTCGCCATGTCGATCTTGGCCGGCATGTCGGTCTCCTGCGGCACCGCCCTTGGCCTGGGTGGTGCGATTGAAAAGCGGACCCGCCGGACAGACGCCGGTAACGGGCCACGTGGTTCGGCAATTCTACGACCTCAGCACGCCACCTTCTCCGCTTCGTCCGGCGGCTCGGCCTCGGCCAGCTTGTCCACGCCCAGCCAGCGGATGAGCAGTGGCAGCGACAGGCCCTGACCTACGAGGGTGCCGAAGATGACACAGAAGGTGAGAAATAGGATCAGGTCGCGGTGCGGGAACGGTGCTCCGTCTTCGAGTTTCACGGGAATGGCGAGCGCCACCGCCAGGCTGACCACCCCCCTCATGCCCGACCAGCCGACCACCGCCACCCCCTGCCACGGCGGGTACGGGTCTGTCTTTCCCAGCAGCTTGCGGTCGAGCCACCGCGGCAGTACGCGCCGGGGAACACCCACAGGATTCGGGTGACGATGACAACCCCCGTGATGACGGCGGCCATCAGCGCCAGCGCCTCCATCGTCCACCCGTCGGAGTTCTCCGAAAGCCCCTTCAGGATGAGCGGCAACTGGAAGCCGATGAGGATGAAGATGACCCCGTTCAGGATGAACTCGACCATCTCCCACACCGCCTTCGCTTCGATGTAGAACTCTTGCTCGAACACCTTCTCGCACCGGCTGCCCACCCACAGCCCGCACGCCACCACCGCCAGCACGCCGCTCACGTGCAGGTGCTCGGCCGGCAGGTACACGGCGTAGGGGGTGAGCAGGGTGATGACGATGTTCAGCTTGGCGTCGGCCAGCTTGTACCGGACGAGGAACTTGTGCAACTGGATGACGGCCACCGCCCCGACCACGCCGATGGCGAGGCCCCCCGCGCTCACCTTCACGAACTCCAGCACGCACTCCCACCACACGAACGCCTGCCCGGAGCCGGCCGCCGCCGACAGCACCGCCGCCACCGCCAGCCGGTACGCCACCAGGGCCGTCGCGTCGTTCACCAGGCTCTCGCCGTCGAGGATGGTGGCCACCAGCCGCGGCACCTTGATGCGGCGGGTGATGGCCGTGGCCGCCACCGCGTCCGGCGGGGAAATGATCGCGCCGAGGAGGAAGCCGACGGCCCAGTCCAACTGGAACACGTAGTGGCACACCGCCCCGACCGCCAGCGTGGTGAACAGCACCAGCCCGACGGCCAGCATGGAGATCGACCGCAGTTGCTTGCGGAACGCCGGCCAGTGGGTGTTGAACGCGGCGGCGTACAGCAGCGGCGGCAGGAACGCGAGGAGCACCAACTCGGGCGGCAACTGGTACTGCTTCAACAGGTCTTCCGGCAGCCACGGCTGGAGGCTGAGCACCAGCCCGCCGACCACCAGCAGGATCGGGTACGGCAGCTTCAGCCAGTGGGCGAGCACGCCGACGACCGTGACCACGGCCATGAGGAGGATGAACGTCTCGGTGGCCGACAGGTGAAACGAACTGGCGAACACGGCGACTCCTTCCCCGCGGGCGGCTACAGTATCGGCACGACCTCTTGATACAACCCACACGCGGAACGCGGAGGTGCGACGTGCGAACCCTACTGGCGGTGGCGGCGGCGGTTCTGCTCGGCGGCGCGGCCCTGGCCGACAAGGTGGTGCTGGTGGCCGGCGGCGGTGATGGGAAAGACGGCACCGAAGCGGTGAAGGCGAAAGTGGTGCAGCCGTTCGCCGTGGACTTCGACGCCGTCGGAAACATCTACTTCGTTGAGATGGCCCGCGGTATGGCGACTGTGGGCGGCGAACGCTTCCGCACCATCGACAAGGACGGCAAGGTTCACACCCTGGCCGGCAGCGGGAAGAAGGGCAACGCCACCGGCGACGGCGACCCACTGAAGGCCGAGTTCAACGGCATGCACAATCTGGTGGTGAAGGGCGACACCGTGTACCTGGCCGACACGTTTAACGCGGCCGTCCGCACGTTCGACCTGAAGGCGAAGACGCTGGCCCCGTTCGCCGGCACCGGCACGAAGGGCGACACCGACGGCCCGGCGCTCAAGGCCGAGTTCAAGGAAACGATCTGCATCGCGCTGACGCCGGACGGCAAGACGCTGTATGTCGCCGACATCGGCAACAAGCGGGTGCGGGCCGTCGACACGGCGAGCGGCACCGTGACCACCGTCGCCGGCACCGGCAAGAGCGGCGTTCCGAAGGACGGCGAACCGGCGAAGGAGCAACCGCTGATGGACCCGCGGGCGGTGGCGGCGGACGACAAGGGGAACGTATACGTGCTCGAACGCGGCGGGCACGCCCTGCGGGTGATCGACAAGGACGGCAAGATTCGCACGGTGGCCGGCACCGGCAAGAAGGGCAGCGGCGGGAACGGCGGTCCGGCTCTGAAGGCCGAGATGAACGGGCCGAAGTTTGTCAGCATCGACCGCGACGGCAGCGTGCTGATCGCCGACACCGAGAACCACCAGATCCGCCGCTACGTTCCGGGCAAAGAGACGATGGAACTGATTGCCGGCACGGGCAAAGCGGGCAACGGGTTCGACGCCGACCCGCTGAAGTGCGAACTGGCTCGCCCGCACGGGGTGAGCGTCCACCCGAAGACCGGCGACCTGTACATCGCCGACAGCGACAACGGGCGGATCCTGAAGATCGGGCGGAAGTGACCACGGTTTGGAAACAAAGCGGCACGCGGATGACGCGGATTTCAGCGCGGGTGACTACGGATCAAGGCGGCTAACCACAGAGGCACAGGGACACAGAGAAGATAAGAGGGAGGATCGAGACACAGAACTTTCTTCCTTCCTCTCTGTGCCGCTGTGCCTCTGTGGTTAGTCTTCTGTTTCTGATCCGCTCCATCCGCGACGAAATCCGCGTGCCGTCTTTTTACACCTTGCCCGCAGGCATCGCCCCCAACTTGTCCAGCATCTGCTTGCCGCGCTTCGGGTCGGTCATGAAGATGTACGCCGCGTAGCCTTGCAGGCGGGCCAGCGTTTCGCCTTCGGGCAGCGGCTTGCCCGCCTGCAAGTTGTGAATCGCGGCGCGGATTTGTCGGCGGAGTGCCCGCGGGGTCCGCGGGGCGAGTGCGCGGTTCACCACCAACCCCGTCACCGTTTGCCTGCGACCGTATCTGGCGAGTCGCGTCTTCTCCGGCTTGATCTTCAGCCCTTCACCCTCCGCGATCTTCGTCACCAGTTTGATGAGCGGATCGGGCGAAGTGTCCGGGGCACTCGCCGGCAGGCTGAACGTCAAGTCGTCGGCGTAGCGGGTGTACCGCCAGCCCATCTTCGCGGCGAGACCCGTCAGCCGGCGGTCGAGCCGGAGGCAGAGGGCGTTCGTGAGCGACGGGCTGGTGGGTGCCCCTTGCGGCAGGCACCGCGGGCCGAGCGAGACGAAATACTTCTTGCCTTCCAGTTCCACGATCTCCCGCGGCGACTCGGTGCAGAGGAGCGCCAGAAGCGTGCTGATCTGCTCACGATACCCGGCCCGGCGGAATACGCCCTTCACCCGCCGCCAGGTGATCGTCGGGAAGAACTGCTCGATGTCCATTTTCAGCACGATGCGGCTGTTGGCGTGAACCGCGGCGTTCGTCGCCGTGCTTCGCCCAACGAGAAACCCGTGCGCCGCACCGTGCACCGGCAGCCGCTCGACGATGTTGTGCAGCACCCACCGCTGCGCCGCCTTCAGCCGCTTCATCGGCGCCCAGATGGGCCGTTGCGTGCCGTCGCGCTTCGGGATGGTGAACCGCGTGTAGTGGATCTTCGTGGCCGCGTCGCGGTGGTAGCACAGCCCGCGGAGTTGCAGGATCGACAGCCCCAGCGCCTCGGCCAGTTGCTTCGGCGAATCGAGCGCCGGCAACTCGCTCTCGGCCGCCCGCACCTCGCTGTTCGGCGTGTCCCACTTGTCCTCCTTCTTCTCGTCCGTCCACCACACGCCGTCGCCGAGACTCACAATGTGCGCCGTCTTGTACGCCGCCCATGCGTCCTTGTTCAACTTCTTCCGCTCGGCCGCTTCCTGCTTCAGTTCCTTCTTGTAGCGGTCCTTCTCGCGGTCGCTCATCTCGTCCACGTCCCGCCGCTCGACGAGGTAGCCCCGCTCCTTGAGCTGGCCGTCGATGTACGCGCGCACCCCGCCCGCCTGGGTGATCTGCTGCCAGAGTGCGGCCGGACTGGAGATGACAGACATGGGCAGGGGTCCAAGAAGATTTCACCGCCGAGGGCACAAGAGGGCACGAGAGAAAGAAAGATGAGGAATGAATGTCATCGGCGTTGTCGCCCCTCTTCTCTCTTGTGCCCTCATGTGCCCTCGGCGGTGAATACTCTGTTTGAATCACTCGGGGATGGCGTCGAGGAATCCTTGCTTGTCGAGTTCGGCGAGGCGGGTGAAGTACGTCGTGCGGGCGTCGGCCTCGCTGTTGAACTTGAGCGTCTGCAACCGCATCGACTGCCCGGCCGTGCCCCACCGCACTTTCAGCTTCGACCGCTCCAGGCTCAGTTGCACGACGTCTTCGGTCGCCCCGTCGCGGCGGGTGAACGCCCGCGTCTCGAACACCACCGCGTCGTCGGTCTTCGACTTCTGGGATTCCTTCTCCGCGTAGGCCAGCCGCAGGGCGATCAGATGCACGCACGGCCCGCCCTTGATGCCCTCTTTGCGAAACTGCGTGCAGGTGCAGCCGACACGCTTGACGGTGCCCTCGTCGGCGAGCAGCATCTGCGGGCGGTAGTCCCGCTTGTCTTCCGTCACAGTCACCTGACCGATCAGTTCCAGCCCCTCGCGGGCGATGCGGTTCTCGCTCACGATCTTCACCGCCCCGCGGCGGGTGAGCAGGTCGTGGGCCACCTTCTCGCGGGTGTTGCGGAACTGCAACCGCGGCAGGTCGATCTTGGCTTCCGTCACCGGCCGCAGTCGATAAACACCGTGGGCGATGTCGTGCATGAGTTGCCCGTGCTGGCAGCCGAGCTGCAACGCTTCCGTCAGCGCCGCCGCTTTCAACCCGGTCTGCTTGCCGATGTCGTCGCGGGTGGCGGCGAACACGTCCGCGGCCAGGTGCTTCACCACCTTCGCCATCTCGGACGTGTCTTGCGTCTTCCGCGGCAAGAGCAGGTCGAACCCCAACGCCGACGACCAGTTGGCCGACGTGAACCCGGTCATGCCGAGTGTCAGCGTCATGTCGCCGGCCCGCAGCACCCAGAACGACGGCAGCCCGCTGCCGAGCAGGTACACGTCTACGCTCTCCACGAACGGCAGCATCCGCTTGATGGTCATCAGCCGCCGCCGGCCCCACACCCGCACCACGCTCGCCCGCCGCCCCTTGAACACCTCGCCGGTGGTGTCGAACACCGTCTCCCACGGTTCCAGCACGATCTTCGGCTGCTGGGCCGGCGTCAGTTCGAACCGCAGCCCGCGCCGCTTGCCCTTGCGGTCGCCGTGCATCCGCAGGTGCCGCAGCGTGTTGTACAGGTCCATCGGGGCGAGACGCACGTGGTCGAACGGCAGTGTCGCGGCCGACTGCACTTGCAGGAACCCGCGCAGCCACGAGTCCGGAATGCGGATCGACTTCTCCAACACCTCCTTCCCCTGCTCCGTCGCCACGCTCACGCTCTCGGTGCCGACCTTCAGGTTCGTCTTGCGGTAGTCCCGCATCTGCTGCACGCCGGAGTACAGGGCGTCGCTGAAGTCGATGTTCGTGGTCCCGCACTTCGTCTGGCCCACTTCGTCGAACGCACTCCGTCCGAACGACAGGCAGGCGTAAGTCGACTCGTCCTTGGCGAACACCTCGAACAGTACGCGATCCGGGTGGACCGTGACGACCGGATCGAGGATGCAGAACATGAGCGGGTCGTTGCGGAGCATCCACCCGAAGTACGCCTGCTGCGCCTGCCAGATGCTGGCGCTGGCGGTTTCCTTCTTCAGCCGCAGGTAGGCCAAGTATTGCGTGCGGTCCTTCGGCTGGTAGCGGTAGTCGGACCCGACCACGCCGTACAGCGCCGAGAGCGCTTCGCGGAACCGCAACGGCTTCTTGATGTGGGCGTCGAACCGCACGGCCGGGCGGTCCAGGTCGCCGAACAACTCCAATGTGGACACGCCCCCGCGGGTGGCGAGGCGGCTGCTGCCGCCGTAGCTCAGGTGCGCGGGCGTCGCCGCCGGGTCGGGTAGGACTTCGGACATATTTCACCGCCGAGGGCACATGAGGGCACGAGAGAAAGACAGAGAGTTTGAGTTCAATCCGGGAACTCACGCACGATCCGTCGCAGGCCATCGGTCAGGCGAAGTACGTTGAAGTTCATCAGGAGTGCCAGATGTAGGCCAGTCAGCTTCAGGTAGGTTTGGGCCTGCGCTTCGTGAATGCGCTCCAACTTCTCCACCGCCTTCAACTCGATGATGACGCAGTCGTTGACCAGGAGATCAATTCGGAATCCGGCATCGACCTTCACACCGCGGTAGTTGACGGGCAATTCCATCTGCCGGCGGTCGGTGAACCCTTGCGACACCAACTCGGACTCCAACAGGCCAGCACCCAGTTCCTTGTGAACCGCAATGGCGGCCCCGATGATCCCCTTGCTGATCTCGTCCATCTCTTCTCGTGTCTTCATCTCATGTGCCCTCGGCGGTGAACTCTGTATTCAGTCGATTGCTGCTGCCTGCTTCGTCCGTCGTCGCTTCGACCGCCGCAGGGCACGCCACGCCGCCTTCCGCACGTCCTCGTCGTCGCCGTCGGCAGTGCCGATGTCCACCAGAACCTTCTCTGCCCCTTCGTCGGCCATGAACCCCAGCCCCTCGATGGCTCCCAACCTCGCCGGTTCAGTCGCCTTCTTGTCCTTCGCCACCGCGGAAAGGGTCGGCACGTCCTTCGCGGCCACGAGCGGTTGTAGAACGACCGACTGCTGGTGCGGCTGCGCCGCGGCCGGCTTCAGCACGCCTTCGGGCTTCACGCCGCCGCCGACCACCCGCGCGAACGTCGGCTTGTCGGTGAGCATCCCGCCGAGCAGTCCGGCCGCCTTCTTGGGGTCGAACTTGGCGAGCAGGGCGGCGGCCAGGGTGCGGACGTCGGCGTCGGTGTCGGAGGCCAGTTTTTCCAGGGTGGCAACGGTACTCGTGGACGGCTTGTCCACCGCCCCGAGGGTGCGGAGGGCGTCGAGCCGCACGCCCTTGGCCAGCGGGTCGTTCGCCCGCGCCGACACCACCTCAATCACCTCGTCGCCAAGCGCCCCGAGCTGCTTCGCGGTCCAAAACAGCACCCGCAGGCAATTCCCGGCCTTCTCCAACTCGGCCACGTCCACCAGCCGGCGGTCGTACTTCGCCCGCCGCGCCTGCCACTCCTTCCACCACCGGCCGACCGCCTCGCCCACGACCTTCTTCATGTCCGGCGTCGGCTTGGGCACCTTCGCCAACAGCCGCGCCGCCAGTCGCACGGTGGCGTCGTCGGCGTGAGTCAGCGCCGCCGCGGCCTCCTTCGCCGGCACCTCCTTGCGGCTGGTCAGGCTGGCTTCGAGCTTTTGCTGGATGTCGGGCGAACAGTTCGGGAACAGGTCGAGCAGCCGCAGCGGGTCGCCCTTCTCGCTCACCTTCTCGATGGGGTTGAGCGTCTGCTGGCCGAGCTGGTAGTCGGCGATGCGGTGGTTCACCAGTGCGGCGTAGAACGGCTCCATCGAGTCGGCGCCGAGCAGTTTGAGTGCGGAGTCGAGGGCCGCGCCGGTGGCGTCGTTGTCGGTGTCCTTGCGGAGAACATCCAGGAGCAGTTCCGTCGTCGTCGGGTCGGTGTCGAAGGCCAGTTGCTCGCAGGCGATCTGCCGCGTCTTCCACGCACTATCCTTCGTCTTCGCCCGGATGATCTGCCACCCGCTCGCCGAGTCGAACCACCGCAGGCCCACCAGCGCCCGCTGCATCACCCCGCTCATCGGCGACTTGGCGAGGCGCTCCAGGGTGCGGCCGATCTCGTCCGCCTTCGCCGACCGCCGCAGGTGGCCGATGGCTTCGGCGGCAGCTTCTTGAAGGGCGTGCCCGCTCTCATTGGCCAACTTCAGCAGCACGTCCACCGCCCGCGGGTCGGACAACTCGCCGAGCGCCAGAACCGCCCGCTGCCGGAGCGACACATTCTCCTGGTACTCGATGCTGCTGAGCAGCACCTGAAGCCCGTCAATGCGGCCGGCCTTCGCCAGCCATTCGGCGGCGTAGAACTGCGTGTCCGGGTCTTTGTGCTTGAGTGCCTTCAGCAGAGGCTCGACCGGCCCGCCCCGCTTCTTCGCCCGCCAGCCGACGGCTTGCACCGCGGCATGACGTACCTCCTCGTTCGGATGCGCGGAGAGGGTCGAGAGGGCGGGTTCGACGTCGTTCCCGCGGCTCACGCGGGCATGACCAATCGACGCCAGATCGTCCTCGATCTCCCCGCGGCGGATGTTCAGGTCGATCATCCGGGCGAGGATGTCCGGGCGGAACGGCTTGCTCTCTTTCTCGGCTTTGGCGAAAGCCGCCTCGTCGTCGGCGCTCGGCAACGGCTGGTCGAACCCGCTCACCACGAAGAGCGCCGAGTACGCCTTCTGCACCCACGCTTCCTTCTCGGCCATGGCGAACAGCCGGTCCACTGAGGACGGAGCGCGGAACGAACCGGCCAGCATGAACAGCCGGTCCACGCTCGCCGTGCCGGTTGGGTCGGTCTCGATGCGGTCGAGGGCGACGTTCACCGCCCGCGGGTCGCCCAACTCGCCGAACGCAGCGATGAGCGGAATCTGTTGTGGGGCAGCTTGTGGGTCCTTGAGCAGTACCGCGAGGGTATCGAACGCGGCAGTGTCCTTCTTGTTGGCGAGGGCGTAGGCCGCTTCTTCCCGGACCCTACGGTATCGTGAAGCCACCGCCCCGCGGAGCGCCTTCTGGGCGTCGGCGTTGTCGTCGTACTCGCCGGCCAGCCAGTTCACGGCTTGAATGCGGAGCGGCTCATGCACGGTGTCGAGCGCCACCTTCGCTACCGGCACCGTCTTGCGGGTCTTGATGAGCAACTTCGCCGCTTCGGTGGCGAGGTCGTCGGTCCGCGTGAGCAGCACCCGTTCCAACACCGCCTCGCCGTCCTTGCTGCTGGTGCCGTCGGTGAGCAGTTCCAAACCCTTCACGCCGAGGTCGGTGTACCCCGCTTCCAGCGCTTCCGCCCCGAGCACCGCCTTGCTCACGCCGATGGCTTGCAGGTGCTCGAACGCCTGCACCCGCACCGGCTGGTTCGGGTCACTCAGCGCCTGACTGAACACCGGCTGGGCGGCACGGGCGTACTGCTTCTCCGTCTGGGCGATGGCGAGGATGCGAGACAGGGCCGTTTGACGCACCTTGCCCACCGCGGGGGTGCTGGCCGTGCCCTGCTCGCGGGCCAGCCCGACATACGCGCCGAACGCCAACTCACGCAGTTCGGCCAGAGTCAGTTTCGATTTCACCGGCTTCAACTGGGCGTTCGCCGCGGCCACCTCTTTGGCGAACCGTTTGGCGAACACGCCCCACTCGTGCGTCCACTTCGCCTGTTCCTTCACCGCGAACGCGGCCATCACGTTGCTCGCCCGTGCCCGCAGCACCGGCTCGCCGAACGCCAGTACCGCGGCCAGTTCGTCCACCACTTCGGGCGTAATCTTCCACGCCGTTTCGTCGCCGCGGTCGTTCACGCTCTTCGTCACGAACTCGCGGAACGTGGCGTGGTCGTGAAACGCTTCCAACCCCTGCGCCGCGGCCAACCGGGTGCGGGCGGCCTTCGCCGACAGGGCTTGCAGCAACAAATCCGGATGACCGTCCGTGCCGGCCAGTTCGAGCAGCAGGTGAAGGAGCAACGTCCGCTGGCGAACCGCGTCGTCGGCCAAGTCGAGGAAGGCGGACAGCTTCGCCGCACCCGCCGGGCCGAGCGCGACGACGGCATTCAGTTGCCCGGCACTCGTCAACAGTTTTTCGGCTTCGGGGGTGAACAGCAGCGGGTGGACGGTGGCATCGGCACGCACCGCAATCGCCTGAGCCGCGTAGATTCGCACCGATTGATCCGCGTGGCCCATCGCGGTTCGGACGGCGTCGAGGCCGTCGGCCGGCGTGCAGTAGATGAGGGCGATGGCGGCGGGGCGGCGGATGTCGGCGTGCGGGCTGTCGAGCAGAGCCAACAGGTCGGGGAAAACGGACGTGTCGCCGAGACTGGTCAACCCGTTGAGCGCGTCTTCAACGAGTTGCTTCCACGCCGGCAGCTTCAGCTTGTCGTCCGGCTCCGGGGTGAAGGCCAACGCCTTTAACACCGGCAGGGCGGCCGGATCGCCGAACCGGGCGAGGGCCGAGGCCGCCCGCACCCGCACGTCGGGCTGCTCGGCCGCGAGGGCTTTCGTGAGGGCATCCTTCGCGTCGTCTTCGATGAGAGCGGCGACCGCGGCTTGCCGCACCTCCGCAGTGCCATCGGTGAGCACAGTGAGGATGACCGTTTGGGCCGCCTTCGTGTGCTTTTTCAGCAGCCCGTCGATGGCCAGCAGGCGGGCGTCGGGGTAACGCGACTTGAGTGCGGCTTCGAGCGGGGGCAACTCCTTGTTCTTCTTGACGGCGAACTCGAACGCCTCCTTCCGCACGCCCGGATCGGCGTCGTTGACGAACCCGTACAGCAGCGGTGTCGCCCACGCCTCGCCGATCTGAGCCTGCACTTCGGTCAACACTTCGCGGCGGACATCCGCGTGGATCGACTTGAGCGCGAACCGCAGGGTGCTCTCGCCCCCGCCGCCGATGCCCTGGTTCAGCACCGCCTTGAACGCCTCGCGGCGGACGCCCGCCGTCGGGTCGTTCAGCGCCCGCACGAACAGCCCCCAGGCGGGGTCGGCTTCGCTCTTCGGCTTCGCCTTCTTGGTGGCGTCGAGGAGGGTTTGCACCCCCCGCTGCCGCACGTCGTCGTGACCCGCCGCCAGCCCCGCGTCGGCCGCTGACAACGGGCTGTCAGTGTAAAGTTTCGCCACGGCGGTGTAGGCCGCGTCCCGCACGCTCGCCTGCGGGTCGAGCAGCAGCGAGCGCAAGCGGTTCACCGCGCGGTCGTCGCCGAGCGACGCGAGCGCCCGGCACACCTCCACGCGGGCGTACTCCTGCTCCTCGCGGCTGAGTTGGAGCAGCAGCGGGAACGCCCGCGGGTCGCCGAGCACCGCCAGCCCCTTCGCCCCACGCAGGCAGGTGTCCAGCGCTCGCCCGGCGGTCGCTTGCAGCAGCGTGTCGTAGTCGGCGTCGTCGAGTTTGTCCTTCGCCTTGTCCGATGCGGCGGGCTGCTTCTTGTCGCTCTTCTCGAGTTCGTTCAACTGCCGGTGCAGGTCTTCGTCGCGGCTGCGGAGGAACGCGGAGAGCTGCTGGCGGGCTTGCACCGACAGCAGGAACGCCACCTTCCGCACGGCCGCGTCGGCGTCTTCCAGCCGCCGGCGAATGGCCGACAGCGCGTCCGGGCGGTCGAGCATCTTCCGCTCGAACAGCCGCGTCAGGGCGAGTGCCCGCAGGTCGCCGTGGGTGCCGTTCAGGGAGACCAACGACGCCCGCGGCGAGTCGGCTTCGAACACCGCTTCGAGGCTGGCGAGCGCTTGCTTTCGCACGTCCCAGGCTGTCGAATCGAGGGCGGTCGTCAGGCGGGCTAATCCCTGGTCGTCGGCCTTCGCTAGCGGTTCGAGTGCTTTAACCGCCAGCACACCCACGTCGGGTTGACCCGTCTTCAGCCCGGCGTCGATGGGGCGGTAGTCGCTCGCCCCCAGGCGTGTTTGCAACCCCTTGAACGCCTCCACTCGCACCTTGTCGTCGGCGTGCGCCACGAACGGTTCGAGCAGCGTGACCGCCCGCGGACTGGTGCTCTGGCCGAGCACCTTGGCGGCGTACACCCGCACCGCCTGATCGGTGTCGGCGGTCAACTGCTGGGCGATGCGGTCGAGGCTGGCGGCGTCGTTCCAGTCGGCCAGTTGCTTGAGCGCCTTCTCCCGCCGCTTGGCGTCCCAGGTGGCCTTGAACTCCTCCGTCACCCACGCCATCGCCCCGTGAGCGGTGTCGAGGTCGTCGAGCGAGTCCTCGTCGAACCGCCCGTCCTCGTCGTTGATCGGCAGCACGCGAATGGTGTTGTCGTCGCAGCACACCGCCACCCGCGGCTCGTCGTACTGCGTCACCACCGCCAGCGCCACCACCTTGCCCACCTTGTCGGTGAGTGTGCCCGGCTTCACCGCCCCGGCCCGCGGCCAGTTCTTCACCGTGCTGTCGCGGCTGCCCGTAATCAGCCGGTCGCCGGTGGGTAAATGCACGAGCGCCGTCACCGCGTCGGTGTGGTTGTTCGCCCGACCCTTGTCTTCGGGTTCCAGTTTGCCGCGGGCGTGGGTGCTCAACAGCTTGTGGTCGTTGCCGGTGCTGAAGAAGCGGAGTTCTTCCGGCTCGAACAGAATGGACGTGACCGCGCCGTCGTGAACCTTCTCCGCCTCGGCCGGCTCGAACTCGGCCTTGTCCTGCCCGTCGAACACCGCCACGAACCCCTTGTCGCACCCGACCGCCACCCACGCCCCGGTCTTGTCCGTGCCCACGCAAGTGCCCACTTCGGGCAACTCGAGCGACTGGAGCGTCTTGCCGTCGGTCTTCGACACGAGGTGAAGGTGCTTGCCGGCCACCACCGCGAGGCGGTCTTGCGAAACGGACGCGAGCGCGGCGAGTGCTGAAGTGAAAGCCTCGGTGAGTGCCTTCGGCGCCTTCTTCCCAGCAGCGGAGTACACCCGCTGATCGGTGCCGGCGACGTACACCCCGGCCGCGTCGGCACACACCGCCACCCCGCCGCACGGCAGCGCCTGTTCCGTCACCTCGTCGTCTTCGACGACGTACTTGTACAGCGCGGTGGCGTGCCCTTCCGGGTGGACGGTGACGAAGTGGACGGCGGTCTCGACGCCGACCGCCGCCCGGATGTCACCGCGGTACGTGAAGTAGTAGTCCATCGGCTCGGGTTCCGT
>JANNVG010000400.1:0-4062 GCA_031414395.1 Fimbriiglobus sp. | reverse complement strand
GGTGAACGGGCGAGGTGAGTCGCGGGGTGGTGAGTTGTAACCCGGCGACTCCCGTCGCCGGTTCACCTATATTGCTCCCCATGCCACCATCGACCACCGACGCCGCCACCGTCCGCGAGCTGGCCGCCACCTACGAGCGGCTGTCCGACCAGATCGGCAAAGTGATCGTCGGCCAGCGGACGGTGGTGGACCAGTTGCTCACCGCCATGTTCAGCCGCGGGCACTGCCTGCTGGTGGGCGTGCCGGGGCTGGCGAAGACGCTGCTCGTGTCCACCGTGGCGAAGGTGCTGGCGCTCAGCTTCAAGCGGGTGCAGTTCACCCCCGACCTGATGCCGGCCGACATCACCGGCACCGACATCCTGCAAGACGACCCGGAGACCGGCCGGCGGAAGTACGTGTTCCTGCCCGGCCCGCTGTTCGCCAACATGATCCTGGCCGACGAGATCAACCGCACCCCGCCGAAGACGCAGGCGGCGCTGCTCGAAGCCATGCAAGAGGGGCACGTCACCGCCGGCGGCACGACGTACAAGCTACCGGCGCCGTTCTTCGTGCTGGCCACGCAGAACCCCATCGAACAGGAAGGCACTTACCCACTGCCCGAGGCGCAGCAAGACCGCTTCATGTTCAACGTGCGGGTGGACTACCCCAGTCGCGGGGAAGAAATCCAGATCATGAAGTCCACCACCGGCACGGCGAAGGTGGAGCTGGCCCCGCTGCTCGACGGGGCACAGATCTTGAAGTATCAGGAGGCGGTGCGGCAGGTGGTGGTGGCCGATCACATCTTCAACTACGTGGCCGATCTGGTGCGGGCGACGCGGCCGAAGGAGAGCGGCGTGCCGAAGTGGGTGCCCGAACTGGTGAGCTGGGGCGCCGGCCCGCGGGCGTGTCAGTTCCTCATCTTGGGCGGCAAGGCACGGGCCGTTCTCAACGGGCGTGTCCATGTGACGACCGAAGACATCAAGGCCATCGCGCTGCCCGTGCTGCGGCACCGGCTGATGACCACCTTTCACGCCGACGCCGACGGCATCACGTCCGACGATGTCGTGAAGAAGCTGTTGGACACGATCCCCGTGCCGGGCGAAGGCAAGCGCCTCTAGCCTAAATCCTCGTTCCCACGCTCCGCGTGGGAACGTCTGTTTGGACGCTCCGCGTCCATCCGAACACGACGCGGAGTGTTGGAGACCCGTTCCCACGCTCCGCGTCCATCCGAACACGACGCGGAGCGTCGGAGACCCGTTCCCACGCGGAGCGTGGGTCCGAGGAGAGAATGACCACCACCGACAGCCTGCCGGCCCGCCGCCACCTGACGCTCCCCGAGTGGGGGCTGGTCGTCGTCCTCGCGCTGGTGAACTTCACCCACATCCTCGATTTCGTCATCGTCATGCCGCTCGGCGAGCGGCTGATGGACGAGTTGCACATCACCCCCGGCCAGTTCGCGCACATTGTTTCCGCTTACGGCATCGCGGCTGCCGTCGCCGGGGTGATCGCCGCCACGCTCGTGGACCGCTTCGACCGCAAGCCGGTGCTGCTGGTGGCCTACGGCGGGTTCATCGCCGCGACGGTCGTGTGCGGGCTGGTGCTCGACCCGGCCGTGGCAACAGGACTGCTGCCGGCGGCGGAAGGCGACGGCGTGAACCCGGTGTACGTCGGGCTGCTCGTGGCCCGCGGGTTGGCCGGGGCGTTCGGCGGTGTGGCCGCCTCGCTCATCATGACCGTCATCGGCGACGTGTTCCCGGACCACCGGCGGGGCAAGGCCATCGGGGCGGTCACGTCGGCGTTCGCGGTGGCGTCGGTCGTCGGCCTGCCGGCCGGCCTGCTGCTGGCGAAGTACTTCGGCCGGGCGATGCCGTTCTACGCCATCGTCGCCCTGAGCGTAGTCGTGTTCGTCGTGGCACTCGTCCGCCTGCCGGCGGTGCGGAAGCACTTGGCCGGTCCGCGGACGGATCCCGTCGCCCAATTCGTCGCGGCGGTGGCCGACCGCAATCACTGGCGGTCGTTCGCGTTCACCCTGCTGCTGGTGCTCGGCACGTTCACCATCATCCCGTTCCTCGCCCCGTACATGCAGGCCAACTGCGGGCGGTCGGACACCGACATTCCGATCATCTATGCCGCCGCCGGGGTGTGTACGCTGGTCGGCATGAACGTGATCGGCTGGGCGTCGGATCGCTTCGGCAAGCGGCCGGTGTTCGTCACCCTGGCGGTGTGCTCGATGGGGATGACGCTAGTCATCACCCACCTGTCGCACCTCTTCCCGACGGTCGCACTCGACCCGACGTTCGGGCTGGTCGTGACGATCCTGGCGTGTGTCGGGTTCATGCTGACGGCCGCCGGGCGGCAGGTGCCGGCGCAAGCGATGATGCTGTGGAGTGCCGACCCGAAGCTGCGGGGCGCGTTCACCAATCTGAACTCGGCGATGTCGCATTTGGCCACCGGCATCGCTCCAATGATCTCGGGTGCCATCATCAGCCGGGCCGACCCGCACAGCCCGCTGGTGGGGTACGACACCGCCGGGTATGTCGCCGTCGGCTTCGCGGCGGTGGCGCTGGGCGTGTCGTTCTTGTTAATGAAGCCGGCGAAGCCTCCACATGGTGAACCGCGGGTGTGAACCCGCGGGTGGCTCGCACCCAGGCGGCTGACGCCGCCGGTTCACCCAGATTCACCGGCGGACTCACGTCGCGCCGCCCGCCGATCCGGAGTTGCCATGCCCGACGCCCCGCCCGCCGAACCGCCCGCCACCCGGCTCACCCGCCGCGAATGGGGGCTGTTGCTCATCCTCGCGGCCGTCAACTGCACGGAAGTGACCGACGCCCTGCTGCTCAGTGCGCTGGCGAAGAAGTTGCAGTCGGTCGAGGGCGGGCTGGGGCTGAGCACGACGGAATACCTGTACTCGGCCGGGGTGTATGGGTTCGCGGCGGCGGTGTGCGGGCTGCTGGCGGCCGTGTTCGTGGACCGCTTCTGTCGCAAGCGGGTGGTAGTGGTCGCCCTGCTCGGCCTGCTCGCGGCAATCGTGGCGAGCGGGCTGGCGTGGGACTTCACCACCTTCTTCGCCGCACGCCTGGTGGCCGGCGCGTTCGGCGGGGTGACGGTGTGCGGCACGCTGGCCATCCTGGGAGATCAGATCCCGGAGCAGCGGCGGGGGGCGGCGCTGAGCATCCTGAACGGCTCGTTCGCGGTGGCGGCGGTCATCGGGCTGCCGGTGTGCGTGGGCGTGCTGGTGCTGACCGGGTCGTTCGCCCCGCCGTTCTTCCTGGTGGCCGGCGTGGGGGTGGCGGTGTGGGTACTGGCAACGTGGAAGCTGCCGCGGATGACCGACCACTGCCGCACCGACCGGCGCAACCCGCTGGCCGAAATCGCACGGGTGGTGACCCGGCCGAACCACCTACGGGCGTTCGCGCTGATGTTGTGCAGCGCGCTGGGGGCGTACACCGTCATCCCGCTCATGGCCCAGTACATGCAGCAGAACTGCGGGGTGCCGGGCGAGCACTTCCCGTTCGTCTTCCTGGCCATGGGTGCATGCAGCCTGCCGGCGGTGGTGCTGGCCGGTCGGCTGAGCGACCGCGTCGGCCTCCGCCCGGTGTTCTTCGTGGCGGTCGGCCTGTTCGTCGTGGTCACGCTAGTGGTGACGAACCTGCCGCGGGTGGACGAGTGGGTGGCGTGGGTGGCGGCGTGCGCGTACATGGCGGTGGCCGTCGGCCGGCTGGTGCCGACGAACGGCATCATGCTGGCGGCGGCCCACCCGCCCGACCGCGGGGCGTTCACCACTGTGTACAACTCGGTGTCCTTGCTCGGCACGTCGTTCGGCCCGTTCGTCGCCAGCCTGATCGTGCCGAACACGCCGGAGACCGAGCCGGTGCAGAACTACCCGGTGTGTGGGCTGGTGGCGTGCGGGTTCGCCCTGGCCGCAGCGGGGTTGTCGTTCGTGGTGAAGCCACAAGGCGAACGGCGGGGCCGGACTCCCCCCGGGCCGGGCCCCCCCCCCGCCGGCGGAACTGGCGCCCGGGGGCCCCCCCCAGGGGGCCCGGGGCCACCCCCCCCACCAGTTAGGACCCCCCCCAAAAGCCC
>JANNVG010000399.1:0-11714 GCA_031414395.1 Fimbriiglobus sp. | reverse complement strand
CCCCGCGGCGAACCAGATTCGTGCTGTAGAATACCTTCCTGCCGTTGCTCCACTCCTTGAGTGCCCTGTTCATGTCCCCTTCGCGTCGTGTCGGGTTGTGGCTGGTGGGTGCGTTCGGCGGCGTCGGCGGCACCACCGCCGTCGGCCTGGCCGCCCTCGCCCGCGGGCTGACCGACCCCACCGGCCTCGTCACCGCGCTGCCCAAGTTCGCCCACGTGCCGTTCGATTCCCCGGCGAGTTTCGTGATCGGCGGGCACGACATCCGCCAATCGTCGTTCGCCCGCGCCGCGGCGGAGCTTCACCAGCGGAGCGGGGTGTTCAGTGAAAGCCTGCTCGGTGCGGTGGCCGGTCAGTTGGACGAGTGGAGTGCGAACGTGCGGGCGGGGGTGGTGTTCAAGCCGAATCCGGTGATCGCGGCCCTCGCCGACCGCCCGGACGTCCGCCGCGCCGAAACGCCCCGGCAGGCCATCGACGCCATTCAACACGACCTGACGGCGTTCGCCGCGGCGCACAAACTCGATCAGGTGGTGGTGGCGAACGTGGCCAGCACCGAACCGCCGTTCGACCTGACCGACGACCACCGCACGCTGGCCGCGCTAAACGCCGGCCTCGCCCGCGGCACCACGCTGCTGCCCACCAGCAGTCTGTATGCGTATGCCGCGATGGACGCCGGCTTCGCCTACGTGAACATGACGCCCAGCCGCGGGAGCAACCTGCCGGCGCTCGACGAGTTGGCCAAGCTCCGCGGCGTGCCGCACGCCGGCCAAGACCTGAAGACGGGCGAGACGCTGCTGAAGTCGGCCGTCGCCCCGATGTTCGCCAAGCGGAACCTGAAGGTGCTCAGTTGGGTCGGGCACAACATCCTGGGCAACCGCGACGGGCAGGTGCTGGCCGACCCCGCGAACAAGGCCAGCAAGGTGCAGACGAAAGACAAACTGCTGGCCGAACTGCTCGGGTACAAGCCGCAGTCGCTCGTGAGCATCGAGTACGTGGAGTCGCTGGACGACTGGAAGACGGCGTGGGACCACGTCCATTTCGAGGGCTTCCTCGGCACGAAGATGACGCTGCAATTCACCTGGCAGGGGTGCGACAGCCTGCTCGCCGCCCCGCTGGTGATCGACCTGGCCCGGCTGGCCCTGCTGGCCCAGCGGCGGGGGGATTGTGGCATGTTCACGCCGGCCGCGTGCTTCTTCAAGTCGCCCCTGGGCGTGAGCGAACACGACCTGGGCAAACAGTTCGGCTTGTTGGAAGCGTACCTTCAACAGGAGGGACACGGATGACACGGACGGGAGGAAGGAGATTGACTTCAACCGAACGGCACGCGGAAGGCGCGGACGGACGCGGAAAGACGCGGGAAAAAGCAGTTCAAGAGGAAGGCGAGAAGAGAGAAGATCGGCCGACAGGGTGATCTGTCTCTTTGCTCAGACCTTGTCTTTCTCCGCGTTTCTCCGCGCCTTCCGCGTGCCGTTCGGTCGCAACGGAAACAGCTCCCCTCCGCGTGCCGCTCGGTTGAAATCAACATCCCCACCCCGTCCGAGCCACGGTCATGCTTCACGCCGACCTCACCGAGAGAATCATCGGGGCCTTCTATCAGGTCCACGCCACGCTGGGCTGGGGGTTTCTGGAGAAGGTGTGCCACAACGCACTGTTGCACGAGTTGACGAAGCGCGGGCTACGGGTGGAGACGAAGAAGAAGTACGACGTGTTTTACGACGGCGTGCTGGTGGGCGAATACTTCGCGGACATCGTGGTCGAAGGGGCGGTCATTTTGGAACTCAAGTCGGCGCACCAAGTCGCGCCGGAACACGAAGCCCAACTCCTGAATTATCTGCGGGCGTCGGCTGTCGATGTCGGCCTGTTGCTCAACTTCGGACCCAAAGCGCAGTTCCGCCGCAAAGTGTACGAGACCGCGCGACACCGCTCCGCACACGTGTCGCCCGAAGGCCTGCCCGCTGACACCGATCCGGCCGACGACCTTTTCCAGTAATCTGTTTTTGTCCGCGTTCATCCGCGCCCTTCGGCGTCATCCGCGTTCCCTCCTTTTGATCCCTCTCCCCGATCCCCCATGAAGCTCGCGTTCAGCACCAACGCCTACCTGAATTTCTCCTTCCCCGACACGGCCCGGCGGCTGGCCGCCCTCGGGTACGCCGGCCTCGAACTCATGGCCGACGTGCCGCACGCCTGGCCCGCCTACCTGCTGGCCGAGCAGAAGCAGGCCATCCGCGACGCGATGACCGCGAACCACCTGGCGTTCAGCAACGTGAACGCCTTCATGATGCACGCGGTGGACGACAAGCGGCAGAAGTACTGGCACCCGAGCTGGATCGAACCCGACCCGCACTACCGCCGCGTGCGGATCGAGCACACCAAGAAGGCCCTCACGCTCGCGGCCGAACTCGGCGCGCCGTGCGTCACCACCGAACCGGGCGGGCCGCTCGAAGGCCGCACGTGGGGCGAGTGCCTGAAGCTGTTCGTCGAGGAACTGAAGCCGGTCGTCGAACACGCCGAGAGGGTGGGCGTGCCGCTGCTCGTCGAACCCGAACCCGACCTGTTGATTGAAACTGCCGATCAGTACCTGGAATTCAATCGGCACCTCCAATCACCGTTCCTCGGGCTGAACTTCGACATCGGCCACTTCTACTGCGTGAAGGACGACCCGGCCGACACCGTGCGGAAGCTCGCCCCGCTCATTCAGCACGTGCATTTGGAAGACATCGCCGCCACGCGGGTGCATCACCACCTCGTTCCCGGCGACGGCGTCATCGACTTCCGCGGCACGCTGGCGGCGCTGAAGGAGGTGGGCTACGCCGGGTGGGTGACGATCGAGTTGTACACGTACCACGAGAACCCGGACGAGGCCGCCCGCACCGCCCGCGAGCGAGTGCTGGGATACGCTCGGGATGTCGGGATCGTATTCTGAGCGGGGAAGAGGCACGCGGAACACGCGGACGGGCGCGGAAAGACGCGGATTCGAACAAAGAGGAAATGAGGAAGCCAACAACACAGGAAAGAAGCCGAGTGTTCTGTTCCTGCTTTCCTGACTTCCTCACTGAACTCTGTCTTCATCCGCGTTCGTCCGCGACCGTCCGCGTGCTCCGCGTGCCTCCGGTCGAACCTCTTGAACCGCACCCATGCGCAACGCCTGCCCCACCTGCCAGACGGTGTACGCCGTCACCGCCGCCGACGTCGGCCGCAAGATCGTCTGCACCCGGTGCAACGCCGCCCTCGTGATCGACGCCGACGGCTTCCGCCTGCAAGACGCCACCGACAAGGGCAAGCCGGCCCCGCCGAAGTCGGGCGAGCGGAAGAAGCCGGCCGAGCCGCGGAAGGCCAAGCCGGTGGACGACGAGGACACCGCCCACGGCGACGCCCTCGAAGAGGACAGCACCCTGGACACCGACGCGGTCGAGACCGCCCGCCGCCAGGTGAAGGGCAAGCCCGCCGAGCCGGAGGAGGAGGAGGAGGACGACGACGACCCGCCGGCCGACCGCGTGAGCCTGCTCCGCAAGTACGTGGACGTGCCGACCGCCGTGTTCGCCGTCGGCGTGGTGCTGGTGCTCTGGTTCCTGTTCATGCCCATCATCGGCGGGGCCAAGTTGAAGTGGTACACCGCCCGCATCGACGACGAGCAACTGGCGCACGACACCGAGCTGAAGCGGCTGAAGGAGAAGGGGCCGGCCGAGAACGTGACGAAGAAGGAGGACGACTGGCGGAAGCGGAAGGAGAAGCTGGAGGCGGACGTGCAGTGGGTGCAGATCAACAACCGGCAGACGGAATACTGGGACCGCTCCGGGATGCTCGGCGGGTTCGTGCTCACCGCGCTCGGGGCCATCGGCCTGCTCATGACGCACCAGCCAACAGTGAAGAAAATCGTCGGCGCGGTGGTGGTGTGCGCGATGATGATCCTGGTGTTCGTCAACTTCGCGTGGAAGGGGTGACGGGCCGGGCGTGTGAACCGGCGGCGTGAGCCGCCTGGGTTACTGAAACCCAGCGGCTGTCGCCGCCGGTTCACCCGGAATGCCGAAACCCCGCCCCTACTTCACCCCGCTCTTGACTCTGGCCGGCAGGAACTCGTCGCCGGCGTTCCACGTCGGCAGCTTCGGCGCGTTCGCCACTTCAATCGCCAGATCGAATGCGAACTGCCCGATCACGCCGAAGCCGGCGAAGTCCCAGTCCGCTTTCAACTCGTCGGCCGGCGTGTGGTACTCCTTGTCGTTGAACTCCTTCGCCGCCTTCGCCACGAAGTCGTCCGCCTTGCCCTTCATCTTCGACCCGTTGCCGACGGAGAACGCCGGCACCCCGGCGCGGGCGAACGAGAAGTGGTCCGAGCGGTAGTACACGCCCAGGTGCGACCGCTGGTCGGGCTGGATCTCGATCTTGTTCGCCTTCGCCACGGCTTGCACGGTGTCCCACACCGTCGTCCGCTCCGCCCCGTTCGTCACCAGCGCTTCGGGCACGCCCAGCGGCAGGATCATGTCGAAGTTCAGGTTCAGCGCCGTCTTGCCGAGCGGGATCAGCGGGTTCTCGGCGTAGTGCTTGGAGCCGAGCAGCCCCTTCTCTTCGGCCGTCACCGACAGGAACACCGCCGACCGCTTCGGCTTGGTCGGCAGCTTGCCCCAGGCGCGTGCGAGTTCGAGCAGCAGCCCGCACCCGGTGGCGTTGTCGGCGGCACCGTTGTAGATGTCGTCGCCAATAGTGCCGCCCTTTCGCTTGCCCAGGTGGTCCCAGTGGGCGGTGAACACCACCGCTTCGGCCTTCAGCTCTGGGTCGCTCCCCTCCACGATGCCGACGACGTTCTTGCTGACGACCTTCTTCACCTCGCTGTTGATCGTCCCCTTCAGCTTGCACCCGAGCGAGTACGGCTTAAACCCCTTCGTGTTCGCCTCCTTCAGCGCCGCGTCCACGCTCTTGCCGGCCTGCCCGAGCAGTTGCTCCCCGACCTTGCTCGACACCCACCCGGCGAAGGCGAGTGCGTGCTCCTTCGGGTCGCGCTTCATCTGCATCCCGTCGAGCACCTTCACCACGGAGTAGGGATAACCGGCCGTCTCCGCCGTGTGGATGATGAGCACCGCCGTCGCCCCGCGGCGGGTGGCTTCTTCGTACTTGTACGACCACCGCCCGTAGTAGGTGAGCGCCTTGCCGCCGAAGAACTTGGCGTCGTCGGACGGCGGCTCGTTGGTGAACAGCACCACCACCTTGCCCTTCACGTCCGTGTCCTTGTAGTCGTCCCAGCCGAACTCCGGGGCGGTGATGCCGTGGCCGACGAACACGGCCTCGGCGTCGAACTCCTCCTTGTCCGCCTGCGTCTTGTTCGTGCCGGCGAACCCGTCTTCGATGGGCAGCTCGGTGGTGGTGTCGCCCTTCACCGCCTTCAGCGTCGAGGTCCGCAGCGTCTCGACGCTCACCAGCGGCACGGACTGGAAGTAACTCCCCTTCTCGCCGAGCGGCTTCAGCCCGGCCTTCTTGAACTCGTCGGCCAGGTAGCGGGTGGTCAGTTCCTCCCCGCGGGTGTCACCCGGCCCGCGGCCTTCCAGTTGGTCGCTCGCCAGGTACTTGACGGCCTCTTTGACCCGATCCCCGGAGACGACCGGATCGGCGGCGTGAAGCGAAGCGGCACAGAGCAGCGCGCCGAGCGCGAGTCGTCGGAGCATGGGATCTCCCGAAGCGGATGAGGCGGAGAGGTGCGGGATATGGTACGGGCCGCATTGTAGGGCGGGCCGCCGTCGAGCGTAGCGAGACAAGCCCCGCCGCGAACCACGAACCCAGCAGACGGCGGGGCTCGCGGTCCTGACGGACCCGCTCGGCCCGCCCTACAAGATCACCCCCGCCACAGCCCGCGCCACGCCCGCGACATGCGGGCCAGGATGCCGGTGCCGGTCTTGCCCATCTGCGGCTCGGCGGTCAGCGCGACCGGCGGTTCGGCGTGCCCGTCGTCGTCGTCCTTCGGCAGCGGCTTCGGCGGGCCGTTGATGAGTTCGATCAATCCCTGGATGGCGACGTAGAAGGCGGGCACGAAGAAGACCGCCAGCACGGTGCTCGTAATCATCCCGCCGAACACGGCAGTGCCGAGCGCCTGCCGGCTGGCCGCCCCCGCGCCGGTGGCGAACACGAGCGGCACCACGCCCAGGATGAACGCGATGCTGGTCATCAGGATCGGCCGGAACCGCATCCGGGCGGCCTCGATGGCCGCCTGCCGGACGCTCCGCCCTTGCAGCCGCAGGTCGCGGGCGAACTCCACAATCAGGATGGCGTTCTTGCTGGCCAGGGCGATGATGAGCACCACGCCGATCTGCGTGTACACGTTGTTTTCCAGCCCGCGGAGGCCGACCGCCCCGACCACCCCGAGGAGGCCGAGCGGCACCACCAGAATGACCGCCAGCGGCAGCCACCAGCTCTCGTACTGCGCCGCCAGCACCAGGTAGACCAGGAACACCGCCAGCGCCCCGACGATCAGCGCCTCAGGCAACTTCACCTCCAGGCCGAACAGCTTGATCGGCTGGGCGGCCGTCCGCTTCTCCTGGTACGCGATGCTCGTCCACTCGTACCCCATGCTGCGGGGGAGCGCCTCGTCGGCCGCCCTCTCCATGGCCGCCAGCCCCTGCCCGGAGCTGAATTGCGGGCGGGTGGTGCCGCTGATGGTGGCCGTCGGGTACAGGTTGTACCGGGCGATGGACGGCGGGCCGACCTTCGGCTCGACGGTGAGCAGGGTGCCGAGCGGCACCTTCCCGCCGTCGCGGTTCCGCACCTCCAGCCGTTGCAGCAGGGTCGGGTCGGCACGGTACTGGGCGTCCGCCTGCATCCGCACCTGCCACGTGCGGCCGAACTTGTTGAAGTCGTTCACGTACACCGACCCCAGGTTGGATTGCAGGGCGGCGAAGATGTCGTCCACCTTCACCCCCAGCTTCTCCGCCTTCTCGCGGTCGATGGTCAGGTAGATCTGCGGCACGCCGGCGCGGAAGGTGGTGCGGGTCTGCGGGAACGGGGCGACCGGGCCGTCCTTGTCGGCGGTGGCGGCCTCGATCACCGCCTGCGTCCGCTCTTGCAGCACGTCCAGCCCCAGCCCCTCGCGGTCCTGGATCTTCATCTCGAACCCGCCGGCGAACCCCAGCCCCTGAATGCTCGGCGGGACGATGACGAACACGTTCGCGTCTTGGTAGCTGCCCAGCTCCCCTTGCAAGGCGTTCTTCAGCACCTCCTGTTGCAGGTCCGGGGTGGTCCGCTTTCCCCAGTCGGTCCAGGTGACGAACACCGTCGCCCCGTTCGACGCGGCCGTGCCGTCGAGCAGGCTCAGCCCGCCGATGGTGAACCACTCGTCCACCTTGCCCTCGGCCTTCAGGCGGGCGAACGCGATGTTCATGCGGTCGGTCACCTCGCGGGTGCGGTCGAGGGACGCCGAGTCGGGCAACTGCACGGCGCAGATGACGTACCCCTCGTCCTCCGTCGGCAGGAAGCCGGTGGGGATCTGCTGGTACAGGTAGCCGGTGCCGACCAGCAGCCCGACGAACAGGAGCAGCACCAGCCACCAGACGCGGAGCAGCACCTTCACGCACCAGGCGTACACGTTCTCGACCGGCTTGTAGAAGAAGTCGAAGATCTTGGTGAACACGTTCCGCCCCTTCGACGGCTTGAGCCACGCCGCACACTGGGCCGGCTTGAGCGTGAGGGCGTTGACGGCACTGATCACGGCCGTCGCCGCGATGGTCAGGGCGAACTGGCGGTACATCTGGCCGGTGATGCCGCCGAGGAAGGCGGTGGGCACGAACACGGCCAGCAGCACCACGGTGATGGCCATGACCGGGCCGGTCACTTCGTTCATCGCCTTGATGGTGGCCGACCGCGGCTTCATGCCGCCCTCGATGTGGTGGCTGGCGTTCTCGACGATGACGATGGCGTCGTCCACCACGATGCCGATGGCCAGCACCAGGGCGAAGAGGGTGAGCAGGTTGATGGAGAAGCCGAACAGGAAGAGGAAGACGAACGCGCCGATGATGGTGATGGGCACGGTGGTGGCGGGCACGAGCAGCGCCCGCCAGCTCTGGAGGAAGACCAGGATGACGACGAGCACCAGCGCGCCGGCCTCCACCAGCGTGTGGTACACGTTCTCGATCGACTTCTCGACGAACTTGGTGGTGTTGAACGGGATGCTGTACTCGACGCCGTCGGGCAGGTTCGCCTTGTACTCCTCCATCGCCGCTTCCACCCGCTTGGCCACGTCCAGGGCGTTCGAGCCGGGGAGCTGGTAAATGAGGATGTTGGTGGACTCCTCCCCACTCTTCTCCGTGTACGAGTCGTACCCCTGCGCGCCGAGTTCGACCCGCGCCACGTCCCGCAAGTACACGACCTGCCCGGCCTCCCCGCTCTTCACCACGATCTCCTCGAACTGCGTGGCGTCGGTCAGGCGGCCGAGGGTGGTGACGGTCAGTTGGAACGCCTGGCCGGACGGGTTGGGCGGCTGGCCGATCTGCCCGGCGGCCACCTGCACGTTCTGGCGGGCGAGGGCGGCCAGCACGTCGGCGGTGGTCAGCCGCAGCGACGCCAGCTTGTCCGGGTCGGTCCACACCCGCATGGAGTACGCGCCGGCCCCGCGGACGTTCACCTCCCCCACCCCGTCCACCCGGCTCAACTTGTCCCGCAGTTGCAGGGTGGCGAAGTTGCTCAGGAACAGGCCGACCGGCTGCCCGCCGATCTCCCTCCGGCCCGGCGCGGTGAGGGACACCACCAGCAGGATGCTGGGCGACTGCTTCTTCACCGTCACCCCCTGCCGCCGCACCTCCTCCGGCAGCCGCGGCTCGGCCACGCTCATGCGGTTCTGCACCAGCACTTGCGCCTTGTCCAGGTCGGTGCCGATCTCGAACGTGACGGTGAGCGAGTACGACCCGTCGGCCGAGCTGGTGCTGTTCATGTACATCATCCGCTCGACGCCGTTGATCTCCTGCTCGACCGGGGCGGCCACGGTGTTCGCCACCACCTCGGCGTTCGCGCCGGGATACACGGTGCTCACCACGACCGTCGGCGGGGTGATGGCCGGGTAGCGTTCGACCGGCAGCCGCACGAGGGCCACCGCCCCGAACAGCAGGGTGACGACGGCGATCACGTTGGCGAAGATCGGCCGGTCGATGAAGAAGCGGGAGATCATTGCGACTCCGGGCGAGCGGCCCGCGTGAGCGGGCTGGTGCTGTGAAATTGGTGGGAACCAGGGGGCTGACGCCCCCCGCTCGCCTACTTCGGCGGCGTGAACTGCCGCACGTCGGGCGTCACCGGCGCGCCCGGTCGCGCCTTCTGCAACCCGTTCACGATCACCACGTCGTCGGCCGACAGCCCGCTCTCGACGGCCACCACCGACCGCACCACGCCCGGCGGGGGCACCTTGCCGTCTTTGCCCGGCTGGTCCGTGGTCAGCAGCCAGCGGGGCACCTTGGCGTCCGGCGGGGGCGCCCGCCACACCGTCGTCCCCACCTTCACTGACTGCTTGATCACCAGGTCGATCAGTTTGGTCGCGTCCTTCGGGTCGGGCACCTTTTTGACGACGAACACGAACCTCCCCTCCTGGCCGGTCATGAGCGCCTCCTCGGGGATGACCGGGCGGTCGGCCTTCGGGCCGACGGGCACCCGCACCCGCGCGAAGAAGCCGGGGTAGAGCGCCCGCTTGCCGTCCGCCCCGACCGGGTTGGCCAGCTTGCCCCGCACGCGGATGGTGCCGGTCCCGCTGTCCGCCCGGTTCTCGCGGAAGTCGATCTGGCCGGCGTGCGGGTAGCCGTCGTCGGTCGTCACCCCGACCAGCACCGGCTGGGCCGCGGACGTCTTGTCCCCGTCCCGCCGGTTGTCCAGCAGGTCGCGGTCCCGCTCGGGCGCGTCGAAGTACACGTACACCGGGTCGGTGCTGACGATGGTGGTGAGGAGGGTGTCGGCGGTGGTGCCGCCGACCAGGTTGCCGGGGGTGACCAGCGTGCGGCTGATGCGGCCGGCGATGGGCGAGCGGATGTCGGTGTACCCGAGCTGCAACTCGGCCGAGCGGAGCGCGGCCTCGGCCGACCGCTTGTTCGCCGCCGCCACCTCGACCGCCGCCTTGTTCGCCGCCAGCACCGCCTTCGCCTTGTCCAGCTCGCTCTTGGTGGCGCTGCGGCCGAGGCTTTCCAGGCGGTCCTGCTCGGACTGGGCCAACTGCACTTGCGCGTCCGCGCTGGCCGCGTCGGCGACCGCGCGGGCGATGTCCGCCTTGCTCTTGGCCACCGCCGACTGGTACTCCCGCGGGTCGATCTCGTACAGCGGGGCCTTCACCTTCACCTCCTCCCCCTCCTGGAAGAACACCTGTTCCAGGTAGCCCTTCACCCGCGCGCGGATCTCCACCGTCTGGACCGCCTCCAGGTGGCCGTTGTAGTCGTGGTAAGTTTGCACCGGGAGCACCGCCGGGCGGGCGACGGTGACGAGTGGCGGGGGCAGTCCTTGCGGGCCGGCCGCGCCGTTCGTGGCCGTCGGCTTGCACCCGACGGCCACCACCAGCAGGGCGACGATCAGGCTGACGGCGATGATACGCGGGTGACTCACGACACCCTCCGGGGTTCACGGGCGAACGGGCGACGACGCATTCATACCTAGCCGCAGTTCGCCCGCGGGTGTGAAGATTTACCCGCGGGCGGCGGATTCCTTACTCGGGGTGGGGCGTCCGGCGCGCGAGCGAGGGACATGGAGATTGGGGTGAGTGCAACGGGGTGCATCAGAAACCTACCCCCCGTCCCCCTTCCTGAGAGGAAGGGGGTGTTCAAGTCGCACAGCTCTTCGACACTTTCGCGGAGTTCCTACCAGCTTCACGAGTTGAACACCGCCTTCCTCTCAGGAAGGGGGACGGGGGGTAGGTTTCTGATGCACCCCGTCTCCCGCGGGAGAGGGGGCCGGGGGGTGAGGTCCCCACCCCCGCCACCCTGCACGCGATACCATATCCCCGTTCGCACCCCACCATCTCCCCCGGAGGTTCCGATGCTCCGCTCGCTCGCCGTGCTGCTGCTGCTCGCCGCCCCGCTGGTCGCCAAGCCGGGCAAGTTCAACAAGGTGCTCGCCCCCGGCGACGCCGCCCCCGAGTGGAAAGACCTGACCGGCACCGACGGCAAAAAACATGCCGCCGCCGACTACAAGGACAAGGACGTGCTGGTGGTGGTGTTCACGTGCAACACCTGCCCGGTGGCCGAGAACTACGAGGACCGGCTCATCGCGTTCGCCAAGCAGTTCGCCGGCGACACGAGCAAGGTGGGGTTCGTGGCCATCAACCCGAACAGCGGCAAGGGCGACACCCTGGACGACATGACCAAGCGGGCGAAGAAGAAGGAGTTCCCGTTCGCCTACGTGAGCGACCCGACGCAGGAGGTGACGAAGAAGTACGGGGCCGTGTACACGCCCGAGTTCTTCGTGCTGAACAAGGACCGCACGGTGGTGTACACGGGGGCGATGGACGACAAGGCGCCGCCCGGCGAGGCGACGGTGAAGCACCTGGAAGCGGCGGTGACGGCGGTGCTCGCCGGCAAGAAGGTGGAGACGACCGAGACGAGCGCCGCGGCCGGGTGCAAGATCAAGCCGAAGAAGACGGAGGACGACGACAAGTAGAGCGGGGACTGTGTAGTGCGGGTCGAGCGGCCGGGGGCACCGCCGACGAATCGAGCGGGCACAGAGTTGTGCGGAAGAATGCACCGGCCGCGACGCCCCGCCGGAACCACAATCGCGGT
>JANNVG010000398.1:0-4861 GCA_031414395.1 Fimbriiglobus sp. | reverse complement strand
CCCCCCCCCCCCCCCCCCCCCCCCCCCCCCCCCCCCCCCCCCCCCCCGGGCCGGTGATCCCCGGACTCGCGTCACTTCTTCCCTCTGCCCTTCTTGGTCGGCTTTGGGGCACGCGAGGCGAACAGGTCGGCCACCGGCAGTGTAAAACCGGGCAGCACCTTGCCGCCGTCGAGCGTGTCCGTCACGCCCAGCACCTTCTTCCCCCGCTCGCGGCCCTTCGGGTACACCGTCACCGTCTTCGCGTCCGGGTCGACGTACCACACCAGCTTCACGCCCGCCGCCGCGTACTCGCCCAGCTTGATCGCCATCTCGCGGGGGGTGTTGCCCTCGCTCAGCACCTCCACCACCAGATCGGGCGGGACGTGCAGGAACGGTCCCGGAATGGGGTCAATCTCGCTCGGGTCGTCCACGCTATCCCAGCGGATGAACGACACGTCGGGGATCCGCACGGTGCCGTCGGTGAACCGCACCCCACCTTGCGCGCCGAGGAATCGTCCCAGGTTCTGTCCGGCGGTGAAGTTGAACAGATGAAGGGCCAGCCACATCCCGATCGCGTCCTCTTCCGCGCCCATCGTCTTCTCCAGAAGGATGCCGTCGATCAGTTCCACCCCCCACCCGCCGGTCACTTCCGAGTCGAGGATGTCCAAGACGGTGCCGGTGCCGACGGGTGGGTTTGTAAGGATGCGGGCGAGCGGCACGTCGCCCAACCGCTCCTGCACCTCGGCCATCGTGCGGAACGCCGACCGTAGGCGGGCGGGCGGGGTCGTGGTGGTCGTCGGGGTCATCGTTCGCCTCCTGTTGTGGTCGGGGTGCCGCTCGGGAGTAGGTCCGGCGAGCCGAGCCGGACCCGTGTGGCTGAGGGCCGATCGGCTCGCGGCCCCTACTTCAAACGGGTGCCGCTCGGCAGGCGGCACCTACTTGGTATCGGCGATCTTCTTCGTCACCGTCAGCGTCTTCAGCACGCGGTCCAGGTCGGGGGCCAGTTCGGCGGCCAGCTTCTCCGGCAGGCGGGCGGCCATCGTGACGCCGCCGTCGGCGGTGGTGAGGATGGCGTACTCCATCCGCGCCTTGCGGGTGTCCAGTTCGGCGTCGATGCCGAAGCGGTCGATCATCGGCTTCGCCTGCCACCGCTTCGGCTCCGGGATGGGCGACACCTTCGCCTTCTGCTTGGCCAGGAAGTCCTTCACCTCGCCCTGGAAGGCGGCGGCGGTCGGCGTCTTGGCGGCGGTCGTGACGGTGAACAGCACGCCCCCGCCCTGCGGCTCGTCGAGGGTGAACTGCTTGCCCTGCACCACCCCCACCCGCCACCGCCGCGGGTGCAGGAGCTTCACCCCCAGGTCGGGGTTGTCGTACAGCAGCAGGGTGTTGTCGGCGGTCGGGGTCAGTTCGACGCCTTTGAGGGCCGCGTCAGTGAACTCGTCCGCCTTCGGGCTGGCCTCGCGGGCGAGGGTGAAGCTGCCCTCGATCTTGCCCGTCACCTGCCCCTTGTCGTCGAGCATCTCGTGGACGCCGTTCAGCTTCAGGTAGCTCAGGCGGTTGGCCTCCAGGTCGAAGTAGACGGTGCCGTCGATCTGCTGGCGGTTCGGCCCGTCCTCGTTCTGCCCCCGCACCGTCCCGCTCAGCGTCAGCTTGGCGTACTTCTTCTTGTTCGACTCGATCACCCCGACGAACTCCACGTCGATGCCCCCGGTGTCGATGCGGTCCAGGTCGGTCAGGTCGATGACCGCCTCGTCGCGGGCCGGCCACTTGGCGCCGGGCGTCACCGCCTTCGGCGGCAGCAGGCCGCCCACCAGGGTGGGGCAGAACAGGTCGTTCTTCACCACGTCGATCTCGTCGAAGGTGAGCGGGCCGTCCGGGCTGAACGGCGCCTTCTTCCCCTTGTCGGATCGCAGCACCACCATCCGCCGCACTTCCGGCCGCACGCCCGCCTTCTGCTCCTGCCCGCCGATGGTGCGGGTGAAGTCGAAGGTGCGGTAGGCGCGAACCAATTTCTTGTCGGCCGCGTCTTCCGCTTTCAGCGGGCGTTCGTCATACTGGAAGTGGTGGCTGCCGCTCAGGTCCACCACCTTCGCCGGCTTCCCCTCTCCGACCGGCACGCGGATCTTCCCGCTGATGCTCGATTTGACCTCCACGCGGCACACGTTCTTGTCGTCGAAGGATTCGGCCAGCGTCACCGCCGGATCGGCAGCCGAGAGGGTGCCGACTGCCGAAATGACGGCCGCGAGCAGAACGAGGCGGGTGGCGGACATGGCGATTCTCCGGGGCGTGCGGCAAGCGAATTGTAAACGCCTTGTGCGGCCGACTTGAGCGCAACCGGCGTGAATTCGCGCGTTCGGGTGACGGTGTTCGGGCCTGGCGCGTGATAGGTAATTTAGGCCGGCGGTGGCGGGCGCAATCTGCGTGGGCGAAAAAAGTTGCGTGGATTGAAATAACGCAGTCAAGTCGTGTCAGAGTTGCCAGGACTGGTGAAAAGTGCGAACCGCCCCGGTGCGGGTGTGATCGTTCGAGTGGATTCCGGAAAAATCCGAACCGACCGGCGGCGAATAACCTCTTGCCCGGAAGCGGGTTGAACGCGACGGACGGGATTCACGGGGGAAATCGGCGGGGCGAACGGACACTTGGCACAGTGCGTGCTCTTGCATTCCCCCGGCTGGCAGCACGAGAAGATCGACTCGCAAAGTCCGTTCCTCTCGACCGAACCCGCTCTGAGCCTCCGGACTCCTCCGGATAGCCGATCCCGCCGGTTGTCGCAAGCGTGCTCGACAGGCAAACTTCCGACACGCGAAAAACGGGAAAGAGAACCAGATGAGTCCTGTATAGCTCAGTAGAAGGGTGGCGGTGTGCGGGGCCGAACCCCACAGGCAGGAATGCCTGTGCCACCGTCACCTGGTCGCAACGCAACGCAGTGCAGTCTACGCTCCATCGGCCGTCGGACCAACTCCGCCGGCTGACCTCGCAACAGGACGGACCTCTGTTCAGACTACGCCGACTGGCGTTCGAGGAGACGGACCGTGACCGAGTTCAAGCAGCCAGCCCTGAAGGAACTCGCCGACCAGCAGGTGCGGTTCGCGCCCGTCGTGCGCCGCACCGAGCAACTGGCCAAGGCCGAGAAGCTGTTGTCCGAGATCGTGCCGGATCGCGTGTACCCGTACCAGTTCGTCTGCTTCCGGGTCACAGAATTCCGATCCGCCGCGCACCCGGACCTGACCTTCCCCGGCCGCGACCTCCAGCACGACTTGGCGGCCATGATCCGCCGGTTGGAGCGGTCTCTGCCGCCGGTTCCCATCGAACTGGCGGCCGAGCCGATGCTCGGCCTGGAGGAGGTGAGCGAGCGGTTCCACGTGTCCACCAAAACGGTGACGCGGTGGCGACTGCTCGGCTTGCAGTGCCGGCGGGTGCTCCGCGACGGCAAGCGACAGTTGGGCTTCCCGCTGTCGGCCGTCGAGGAGTTCGCCCGCACCCACCGCGTGCAGGTGAGCCGCGGCGGGCGGTTCAGCCACCTGAGCGACGACGAGAAGGACCGCATCCTGCTCGACGCCCGCCGCCTGGCGGCCCGCGGCGAGACCCTCACCGGGGTCAGCCGGCAGATCGCCGAACGACTGGGCCGGAGCGCCGAGGCGGTGCGGTACACGATCAAAAACTTCGACCGCGCCCACCCGGACGCGGCCGTGTTCCCCGATACGAGCGGGCCGCTGGACTCGGCCGCCAAACAAAAGATCTACGACGCCTTTCAGGAGGGCAAGCCCGTGGACCTCATCGCCAAGCGGTTCAAGCGGACCCGCTCGAGCATGTACCGCGTGATCAACGAGGTGCGGGCCGAGCAGCTCCTCCGCCACCCGGTCGACTACATCCCCAACGCCTCGTTCGACGACCCGGCCCTGCACGCCGAGATGGGCGGGCCGATGCCCGACCAGGACGAGTTCGACGACAAGCTGAAGACGATGCGCGCCCCGAAGGACGTGGAGGCGCACATGACGTACCTGTACGAGCGGCCCCTCTTGAACTTCAAGCAGGAGCAGCACCTGTTCCGCAAGATGAACTTCCTCAAGCACCAGATCAAGAAGGTGCAGGAGCGGATCGACGCGGCCAAGGTGAGGGTGAGCGACCTGGCCGAGGTGGAGCAGTTGTGGGCGCGGGTCAAGGAGGTGCGGGACATCCTGATCGAGTGCAACCTGCGGCTGGTGCACAAACTGGCCAGCCAGCACTCGCAGATCAACCAGGGGCTGGACGAGCTGAAGTCGGACGCCCACATCTCGCTCATGCGGGCGGTGGAGAAGTTCGACTACGGCCGCGGGTTCAAGTTCAGCACCTACGCCACCTGGGCCATCGTGAAGAACTTCGCCCGCAGCATCCCGGACGAGTTCACCCACCGCACCAAGTACGTGACCGGGCACGACGAGATGCTCGAACACCGCATGGACACGCACTCGGACGAGGGCGAACTGCTGATGGCGGCGGAACAGGCCAAGCAGCGGGTGAACCGCCTGCTCGAGCACCTGGACCCCCGCACCCGCGAGGTGATCCGGATGCGGACGGGCATCGACGGCAGCGAGGAGATGACCCTGGAGCAGATCGGCCAGCACTTCGGCATCACGAAGGAGCGGGTGCGGCAGATCAACGTGCGGGGGATGAAGCAACTCCGCGAGAAGGCCGCCGAGGAGAACGTCGAGTTGCCGTAACGTAGGGCGAACCCGGCCCGCAACTCCTGTAGGGCGGGCCGCCGTCGAACGGAGTGAGACAAGCCCCGCCGTCGGACCACCCTTGCGAAGGTGGACTGGCGGTGGGGCTTGTCTCGTTTGACGAGTCGGACAGGCGGGCGGCGGGGCTCGCGGTCCTGACGGACCCGCTCGGCCCGCCCTAC
>JANNVG010000397.1:0-2080 GCA_031414395.1 Fimbriiglobus sp. | reverse complement strand
GGCGCGGGTTGTGCTAGCCCCCCCCCCGCTCGTTGGCGGCCCCGGTTCCAGGAGGCCTTGCCGATTCATCGTTGATCGACGATAAAAACACCATGCCGCGCCGAGACCCCAAGTGCGACGACTGCACCCCGGCCAAGCCGGTGAAGGTGAAGCCGTCGGCGACGGACGAAGAACTGGCGGCACTCGCGTGGGCCGTCGCCCACCCCGCGCGGGTGCGCATCCTACGGCTGCTCCTGGCCAAGAAGGCGTGCGTGTGCGGCGAGTTGGTCGAGATGATGCCGCTCGCGCAGTCGACCGTCTCGCAGCACCTGAAGATCCTGAAGGACGCCGGACTCGTGCAGGGCGAGGTGGACGGCCCGAAGGTGTGCTACTGCGTCGATCCCGACGGGCTGGCGCGGTTGAAACTGCTCGTCGCTGCCGTGTGAGCGGTCTTTTTTTCCCCCGAGTGATCGTCGATCAACGATGGAACGCACCCCCCTCCGCCGCCGCTTCCTGGCCGAACTGGTCGGCACCTTCATCCTCGTCGTGTGCGGGTGCGGGGCGTGCGTGGTGAACGACCAAACCGCCGCGCTCACTCACCCCGGCATCGCCCTCGTGTGGGGGCTGGTGGTGCTGGCTCTCGTGTACGCCCTCGGCGACCTGAGCGGGTGCCACATCAACCCGGCCGTCACCCTCGGGTTCGCTCTGGCCAGGCGGTTCCCGTGGAAGGAAGTGCTACCGTACATCGCTGCACAAGTGGGCGGGGCGGTCGCGGCGGCCGAGCTGCTGCACCTGCTCTTCCCGTCCGACGCCAAACTCGGAGCCACCGTGCCGAGCGGGCACGAGGTGCAGTCGTTCGTGTTGGAGGTGTTCCTCACCTGGTTCCTCATGCTCGCGGTGTTGTGCGTCAGCACGGGGGCGAAAGAGAAGGGCATCACGGCCGGCATCGCGGTCGGGGCGATCATCGGGCTGGAGGCGATGTTCGCCGGGCCGATCTGCGGGGCGAGCATGAACCCGGCCCGCTCCCTCGCCCCGGCCGCCGTGTCCGGGCATCTGGAGTTCGTGTGGATTTACCTGCTCGCCCCACCGCTCGGGGCGGCGCTCGCCGTGCCGACGTATCACCTCATTCGCCCCGAACCGGAGACCCCGTCATGACCATTGACGAACTCGTCGGCGTCCTGACCGCCAACCCGTCGCACCTGCACCTGATGCTGCCGGACGGGGCGTTCGTGCCGGCCCACTTCCACGTCACGGAGGTCGGCCGCGTGCAAAAAGACTTCATCGACTGCGGCGGCACCGTCCGCTCGGTCGTCTCGTGCGTGTTGCAGGTGTGGGTGGCCGACGACACCGACCACCGCCTCGACACCACCAAGCTGGCCAAGGTCGTCCGCCTCGCGGCCCCGCTGCTGAAGGCCGGCGACTTGCCGGTCGAAGTGGAGTACGAAAACGGTGTCGTGTCGCAGTACCCAGTGAGCGAGGCCGAGGTGACGCCGGCGGGTGTGCTCCTGCATTTGGGCACCAAGCACACGGCGTGTCTGGCGATGGACCTGTGCGGGGTCGGTGCGACGAAGACCGAGTGTAGTCCGACCGGCGGCTGCTGCTGAATCACTTGGGCAAGTTGGGATGACGGTGGGGTGTAGGGCGGGCGAGCCGACGTGTCGTCGGCGACCCCCGCCGTCGGTGGCCTGCGGCGGGGGTCGCCGGGTTGCACCCGCCTCGCCCGCCCTACCTCCAGCGGCACCGCCTCACGGAACGACTGTCTGTGCTCCAACACTCATCGAGGACTGCGTCATGTCGCTCCCCCGCCTGCTGTTCGTGTGCATCGAGAACAGCAACCGCAGCCAGATGGCCGAGGCGTTCGCCCGCATCCACGGCGCCGGCAGAGTCGAAGGCCTCAGCTCCGGGTCGAAGCCGAGCGGGAAGGTGAACCCGCGGGCGGTACAATTCATGGCCGAACTCGGGTACGACCTGACCACGCACACGTCGAAGCCGCTCGACCAGTTCAACGGCACCGAGGTGGCCGTGGCGGTCACGATGGGGTGCGGCGACTACTGCCCGCTGGTGGTGGCCACCCGCCGCGAAGACTGGAACATCCCCGACC
>JANNVG010000396.1:0-2831 GCA_031414395.1 Fimbriiglobus sp. | reverse complement strand
TCACCCGCGAGATAGGGCGAGCGTGCGAGCTGTCGCGTCACCAAACGCAGCCGGGTTTCGTACACGTCCAGCGCCTGCGCCGCGCTCCAGTTGTGCCGCTCGGCCTCGGGCGCGAAGTGGCGCGCTCCGAGTACGAAATAGATCGAGGCAGCGAGGCCGGCTTCACCTAGATGCAGGAACTGAAGGTAGGCGGGGAAGGTGGGGTCGTGCGGGGCCGGTGCCAGCGGCGTTGGGGCATAGCGGGCCATCAGGTATTGCATGATCGCGATGGATTCGACCATCGTCACATCGCCATCCACGATTGCCGGGATGAAGCCGCCGGGGTTGATGGCCAGAAACTCCGGGTCGTTCTCGACGCCCGCCACCACCGAGTGGGCAATCGGGGTAGGCAGGGGCGGGGGTTCCACGTATCCTGTCCCCGAACTCACCCACCCGCCGAGGCGGCCGATGAAACGAGCGCTGATTACCGGGGTCACCGGCCAGGACGGCAGTTATTTGTGCGAGCTGCTGTTGGAACAAGGGTACGAAGTCCACGGCATCGTCCGGCGGGCGAGCACGGAGACGTTCGAGCGGATCAACCACCTGGCCGGCAAGATTCACCTGCACCAGGCCGACCTGCTCGACCAGTTGAGCCTCATCGAAGTGATGAAGGAGTCGAACCCGGACGAGGTGTACAACCTGGCGGCGCAGAGCTTCGTGCCGACCAGTTGGAAGCAGCCGGTGCTGACGGGCGAGTTCACCGCCATGGGCGTGACGCGAATGCTCGAGGCCGTCCGCCTGCTCGGCAAGGACCGCATCCGCTTCTACCAGGCGTCGAGCAGTGAGATGTACGGCAAGGTGCAGGCGGTGCCGCAGACGGAATCCACCCCGTTCTACCCGCGGTCGCCCTACGGGGTGGCCAAGCTGTACGGCCACTGGATTACGATCAACTACCGCGAAAGCTACAACATGTTCTGCTGTAGCGGCATCCTGTTCAACCACGAGAGCGAGCGCCGCGGGCGGGAGTTCGTCACCCGCAAGGTGACGGACGGCGTGGCCCGCATCAAGCTGGGGTTGAGCAAGGAGCTGCGGCTGGGCAACCTGGACGCCCGCCGCGACTGGGGCCACGCGGCCGACTACGTGCGGGCCATGTGGCTGATGCTGCAACAGGACACGCCGGACGACTACGTGGTGGCCACCGGGCAGATGCACACCGTCGAGCGGCTGGTGGAGGTGGCATTCGGGGCGGTGGACCTGGACTGGAAGAAGCACGTGGTGATCGACCCGCAGTTCGTCCGTCCGGCCGAAGTGGACCTGCTCATCGGCGACCCGGCGAAGGCGAAGAAGCACCTCGGGTGGGAGCCGAAGATCACCTTCGAGCAGATGATCGACCGGATGGTGAAGGCCGACCTGGCGCGGCTGAAGGGCGGCGACACCGGCGACTCCCGCGCGCGGGGGATTTGAGCCGTGCGCACCGTTCTCGTCACCGGCGCGACCGGGTTCGTCGGTCGGCATCTGCTCGAACACCTGCTGACCCGAACTGAGCTTCGGGTGGTCGGGTTGCATCGTGGCAGAGCCGGCCCGCAAGCGGTCGAGTGGCGGCAGTGCGACCTGCTCGACCCGGAGGCGACGCGGGCGGTGGTGCGGGACTTGCAACCCGACTGGGTGTTCCACCTGGCCGGGTTCGCCAACCCCCAAAACGCCGACACCCATGTCGCCGAGTGCTGGGCCAGCAACCTGGGCGCGACCAAGACTCTGTTCACCTGCCTCGCCGAGAACGACACTCGGCCGAGTCGCATTCTGCTCGCCAGTTCCGCCTTCGTGTACGGAATACCGCCCGAAACCGTCACCGAGGACACGCCACTCCGCCCGACCCGCGAGTACGGGAAGAGTAAAGCGGCGGCGGAGCAGTACGCGCACGACGAAGCCCCGAAACTCGGCCTGGAAGTGGTCCGGGCGCGGCTATTCAATGCCGTGGGTGTGGGCCAATTGACGGGGTATGCGATCCCCGATTGGGCCGCACAGATCGCCCGAATCGTGAGCGGCTCGCAACCGTCCCCCTTCATTCCCGAGGGCGATTTGAGCGGGTGGAAAGACCTGACCGACGTGTGTGATGTGGTCCTCGCCCTCCGGCTCCTGATGGAGACGGAGAAGTGGACGCCCGGCGAGGCGTTCAACGTGGGCACGGGGGAGAGTCACCTGTCGTTGGACGTACTCAATCAAATGATCCGCCTCGCCTCCGACACCCTGCCGAAGCTCCCATCTGTTGTCCCACGCCCGAAGTGGACGGCGGACGTGACCAAGCTGCACGCCGCCACCGGCTGGCGGCCACTCATCCCGCTCGCACAGTCCCTGAGCGATGTCCTAAACTGGTGGCGGCAGCAGCCTGTGTAGGGCGGGCGAGACGGGCGCAGCCCGGCGACCCCCGCCGCGAGCCACTGACGGCGGGGGTCGCCGACGAAGCGTCGGCTCGCCCGCCCTACGCTTCACTCATATCCCACTTCGCCACGGCGAACCGGAGACAGCGGATGAAAGTGGCAGTCGTCGGCACCGGGTACGTCGGGCTGGTCACGGGCACCTGTCTGGCCGAGAGCGGGAACGAGGTGACGTGCATCGACAACAACCCGGCCAAGGTGGACACCCTGAACGCCGGCGGCATGCCCATCTACGAGCCGGGGTTGGCCGAACTGGTGGCCAAGAACCGCAAGGATGGGCGGCTGACGTTCACCACCGACCTGCCCGCCGCGGTGAAGTCCGCCCGCCTCATCTTCATTGCCGTCGGCACGCCACAGTCCGACGCCGGCGACGCCGACCTGAGTGCCGTGTGGGGGGTGGCGAAGGCGATTGCGCTC
>JANNVG010000395.1:0-5856 GCA_031414395.1 Fimbriiglobus sp. | reverse complement strand
TGGGTCTCGGCTCGCTGCACAGCCCTGGCCAACACCCGGTTCGACGAGGGGATTGGCCGTCGGGCCTCACCTCGCTCCGCGAGCTTCGACCGCGACCTACAACCCGACTTCAAGTGATCGCTCGACTCGTAGGGCGGGTCGAGCGGCCGGGGATCGCAGTCGCGTCGCCGAGTGGCCGGCGACTGTTGGCCCTCGGTGAGCCGGCCGCGACGCCCCGCCGCGTGCCAGCGATGGCGGGGCGTCGCGGCCGGCGGTTCGTTCACCAACCCCCACGTCAAACCGATTCGTCACCTGTTCCCCCGGCCGCTCGACCCGCCCGACCCGTGTCGACCAACACCCCGGACGCTCGACCCGCCCGACTCGATGGCCCGCCCTACTTCTCGTCCTTTTTCCACACGCCGAGGAGCGGGGAGAAGTCGTCCGTCCACACCGGGCCGGGGCGGGCGTCCAGCCGCGACCAGCGGAGGTCCGGCTTGCCCGTCGGCGTTCGCGGCAGGTCATCCACACTTCGTGAAATCAGGACCCACACGCTCGGACTCAGCCCGTCGGCCACCTGTTCGGGCGTCGGGCTGGTCAGGCTGTCCCACCGCACTTCGAGGGTCGGGTCGGCGGCCAGCGCCACGCGGTTCACCAACTCGGGCAGGTCGAGGAAGTTGTTCGACACGTGGAAGGCGATCACCCCCCGCGGGCCGAGCTTCCGCAGGTACACCTGCATCGCCTCGACCGTGAGCAAATGCACCGGCACGGCGTCGGAGTTGAAGGCGTCCAGGATCATCACGTCGAACGACGCATCGGGGGCGGTCGCCAACTGCCGGCGGGCGTCGCCCAGCACCACCTTCCACGTCGCCGGGCAAGTGCTCAGGAAGGTGAAGTAGCGTTCGTCTTTGGCGATCCGCACCACCGCCGGGTCGATCTCGTAGAAGGTCCAGTCGTCGCCGGCCTCGGCATACGCGGCCGTCGCGCCCACGCCCAACCCGACCGCCCCCACCCGTCGCTTCCGCTCCGGTGGCAGCGCCGCGAGCAGGTGGCCGAGCGGCCCCTTGCGGTGGTAGTACATGGTCGGCGGCGGGCGGACGGGGTCACCCACCTTCTGTTGCCCGTGCTGCGTGGTGCCGTGGACAAGCCGGCGGAACTGGCCGTCGTCGCTCTCGGTCACGCGCAGCGTGCCGAAGAAGTTGCGGGACACCTCCAGCGTGCGGCCGTGTTCGGTGGGGGTGAACTGGCCGACGAGCAGCACCGCCGCCAGGCACAGGGCGAACCGCACCGGCCGCTTCACCAGCACGAACGCCACCACACACGGCAAGCCGAACGCCAGCCCGCCGCGGGCCAGCCGCAGGAGCATGGCAGCCCCTGCATCGCCCGCGGGGGGCGGCGGGAACAGTTGGACGGCGAACGCCAGTCCGACGGTGACGCCCAGCAGCACCAACGGGGAAACCCAGTCGGACCAGTGGTGCGGCGCGTCGGGCGTCTTCTTCGGCGGGCGGACGAGCGCGGCCAACACGAGCGCGAGCGGGTATTCGATGTTCCCGAGTGAACTGAAGATCACCGGGGCGATCAGGGCGTTGCACAGCCCGCCGACCACCCCGCCGGCCGCCACCCACAGGTAGAAGCCGGTGAGCTGGTCCGGTGGCGGCTTGAGCGCGGCCAGTTCGCCGTGACACAGCAGCGCGACGACCGCGAACGCCCCCAGGTGGACGGCCGCCACCATCGCCATCGGCTGATTCGCCCGCGTGAGCAGCACCACGCACACGAAGCACAGGGCCATCGGGGCGACGCGGCCGACGAACTTGCGGGCGGCGGTCGGCCACTGGCCGAAGGCGACGACGAACGTGAGCAGGTACAGGCCGAGCGGCACCACCCACAGGAGCGGCATGGGGGCGATGTCGGTGCTCAGGTGCGTGGTGACGCTGAGCAGCAGCGACGACGGCAGTGCGGCGAGTAGGAGCCAGCGGAGCGTGTTTGGAACCGGGACCGGAGTGACCGGGTGATTGGAACCGGGAACGGAGTGACCGGGTGGGACAACATTCACCCGGTCACGCCGTTCCCGGTTCCAACCGACCCACCCGCACACCACCACCAGCGCCCCACAAACCACAAACCCGACCGCCCACAGCCACCGCTGATCGGCCAGCGTGAGCGTCGGTTCCACCAGCAGCGGGTACGCGATCAGCCCGCCGAAGCTGCCCAGGTTGCTGGCCGCGTACAGCGGGTACGGATTGCCCCCGCCGCGGGCGAACCACGCCTGCAACAGCGGGGCGGTGGCACTCAGCGCCAAGAACGGCCCGCCCACCGCCACCAGCAGCACCACGAGCAGATAACCGACCGGCGTTTCGGTGTCGGCCGGCAGCAGCGACTCGTTCGGCTTTAAAAGCCCGCCGACCAGCAGCACCGCTCCTGCGACCACCAACACCGCCGCGTGAACCAGCACCTGCTTGCCCACCCCATGAACCCGCGTGGTGATGACGTGAGCGGTGAGATAACCAAGCAGCAGCACCGCCTGAAAGAACACCATGCAGGTGTTCCACACGCCGGGCGTGCCGCCGGCGAGCGGCAGCAGTTGCTTCCCCACGAGCGGCTGCACGGTGAACGTGAGCGCCGCCGACAGCAGCACGGCCAGGGCGAACAGCAGGCGAGTCACGGGGCGGTTCCGCGGAGGAAAACTTGTCCGTGACGGTGTGGTAACGGATAATGATCGGGAATCAACGAGGAAGTGCCGTGTCTGGTAGTGATGGCATCCCCTGGGGCGACGTGGCCAAAGGCACGGTCGAGGGCATTCTCCGCGGCATCCGCGAGTGGTTCCGCGGCAAAAAGGCCGAGCCGGCCCCAGCCCCGGAACCCCTACCGCTGCCCGTCACCGCACCCGGCCGAAGCGTCCTCATCATCGGCCCAGCCGGGACCGGCAAGACGACCCTCGCCCGCATCCTGTCCGGCGAATTCGATTGGCTGAATGACACAACTTTTGAGTACGTCGAAAGCGTCTCGACGGACCAGTTCGCTTTGGAGGACGACCCGACCACGGAGGTCATCGTCTCCCCCGGCCAAGAGCACCGTCGGCCGTCGTCGTGGCCGCGTCTGCTTGAAGGGGTGAGGGGCGGGGCCTACCGCGGTGTCATCTTCGTGACGAGTTACGGCTACCACTCGCTCACCATTCCGAGTTACAAGCAGCACCCCACGTACTCCGGGAACAAAGAGCAGTTCGCCCTCGCGTTCACATCCGCGCAGCGGGAGGACGAGGCCCGCGCCTTCGATGCGGTCTCCGGAGCCGTCGAGCAGTGCGCCGAGCGGATGTGGGTGCTGACTGTGGTCACGAAACAAGACCTGTGGGACGGCGAGCGGCGGCAGGTGGAATCGCACTACCGGGCCGGGGTGATAGGGCAGGCGGTCGAACGTGTTCGCGGACGGTTGGGCGATGCCCGATTCCGTCACGAGTGGGTGTTCTGCTCGCTCCTGATTCGCAACTGGACCACCGAAGCGGGTGAAGTCCTCCGCCCGAACACCGCCGGGTTCGACCACCCGCAACACGCCCGCGGGGTGCGGTCCCTGTTCGACACCGTTCAGCAACTCATGAAGTGGGAGGGCGAATCGTGACGGAAACCGAACCGATCCCCGACCTGGCGACGGAGGTGCGGACCGCCTTACGGTTGCTGGTCGAGTACACCGACAAGTTGCGGCAGTGGGTGGAACAAGTCCGGCCGATCATCCACCCGACCGGAGTAGCGTTCATCGGTGGACAGGACCGCCGGCAACAACTGGATGACCTGACCGACCGGTTCGAGCGCATCCGACCGGCGTGTCTCGATCTGTCCCGCATGGCGTCCGGGTTGATCGAACAAAGCCGGGCGGATTTTCCACAGCGAACCGAACTCCGACTCCGACTCGCCGAATTCGAGAACGCACTCGTGACGTTGGGCAAACTGCTGGCACCCGAACCCGCCCCACGTGGGAAGAAATAGACCTCACCCGAAGGATCAGCCTATGACCGCCGCCCGCCTGCCGCTTCGCAGTGAAGTACACGCCGAGCACACCTGGGATCTGTCGAGCCTGTTCCGCACCGATACCGAGTGGGAAGCGGCGTTCGTCGAGTGGGAGAAGCAAGTCGAGGGCTACGCCAAGTTCCGCGGGAAACTCGGCGACGGGCCGGCGGTGGTGGCCGAGTGCCTGCGGTTCGACACGGCGTTCGACCGGGCCGCGGATCGCGTCGGCACGTATGCGTTCCTGCGCGAGACCGAGGACGTAGCGAACGGCACCTACCAGGGCATGAAGGGCCGCTACCTGGGCGTGGCGGCGAAGGCGATGGAAGCGGCCAGTTACATCCGCCCGGAACTGCTGGCACTGCCGGAAGCCACCTTGAACGGGTACATGGCGGCGCCCGAGTTGAGTGACTATCGACTGTCACTGAGCCGGCTGGCTCGCTACAAGCCGCACACGCTCGGCGAGAAGGAAGAGAGGCTGCTGGCACTTCAAATGGAATCGGCCCAGACGCCCCGTGAGGCGTTCGGCCAGCTCACCAACGCCGACATGAAGTTCGGCACCATCGCCATCGGCGAGCAGACCATCGAGTTGAGCCACGGCAGCTACTCGCGGTGCCTGGAGAACCCCGACCGCGAGGTGCGGAAGGCGGCGTTCCACCAGTATTACGCCGAGTTCAAAGACCACGCGAACACGCTGGCCGCCACCCTGAGCGGGAGCGTGAAGCAGGACGTGTACGCGGCGAAGGTGCGGAACTACGCCAGCGCCCGCGAGGCGTCGCTGTTCCCCGATCAGGTGCCGGTGAGCGTGTACGACAACCTGATCTCGGCGGTGCGGGCGAACCTGCCGAAGGTCCACAAGTATTACGAGGTGCGGCGGCGGGCGATGAAGCTGGATAAGTTGCACTTCTACGACACCTATGTTCCCATCCTGACCGACTTCCGCCGCACGACCGAGTGGGACGACGCCGTGGGCACGGTGGTCGAATCGCTCGCCCCGCTCGGGCCGGGGTACATCGAGACGGTCACGAAAGGGCTGAAAGGCCGCTGGTGCGACCGCTACGAGAACAAGGGCAAACGCAGCGGGGCGTTCGGCAGCGGGTGCTACGATTCGGACCCGTACATCCTGATGAACTACCAGCCGGACGTGCTGGATCACGTGTACACCCTGAGCCACGAGGCCGGGCACAGCCTGCACACGCACTTCAGCAAGGGCCAGCCGTACCAGTACGCCAACTACACCATCTTCGTGGCCGAGGTGGCCAGCACGTTCAACGAACAACTGCTGTCGCGGCACTACATGAGCCGGGCGAAGAGCGACCAGGAGCGGGCGTACTTCCTGAACCGTGAGATCGACGGGATGCGGGGCACGATCGTGCGGCAGACGATGTTCGCCGAGTTCGAGATGCGGATCCACGCGATGGCCGAGAAGAACGACCCGCTCACGCTCGACGCCCTCCGCGCCGAGTACAAGAAGTTGCTCGAAGCGTACCTCGGGCCGGGCATGGTGATTGATGATGAGTTGAGTTTGGAGTGCCTGCGGATCCCGCACTTCTACAACGCCTTCTACGTGTACAAGTACGCTACCGGGCTGGCCGCCGCTATCGCGCTGAGCAACCGGGTGGTGAACGGCGGCAAGCCGGAGTTGGAAGCGTACCTGAACTTCCTGAAGGGCGGCAGCAGCAAAGACCCGCTCGATTTGCTCCGCGACGCAGGCGTGGACATGGCGACGCCGGAGCCGGTGAACGCGGCCCTGGCGCACTTCGGCAAGCTGGTGGACGAACTGGATTCGTTGCTGAAGTGAGGGGTGTCTTCGCGGGGAGTGTCAAAGAGCCAGGGCCCCAGGGGCGGGTTGACTAGCCGCCCCGAGTTGAAGACGGGGAAAAAT
>JANNVG010000394.1:0-3687 GCA_031414395.1 Fimbriiglobus sp. | reverse complement strand
CCGGACGGCCGGACCCTGAGCACCACCACGGCCGACGGCACGGAACGCGAGTGGGCGTTGAGTGACGCCGCCACGCACGGCCGCTGGTGTGACCTCAAGTCCCAGGTGTACGCCGTGGCTGCCGCCCTCGATGGTGTGGGGGTGTACGCGGGCACGGAGGGGGGCTTGTACCGTGTCGACGCCACCGCCCCCGACTGGCAGAGTGAACAACTCCACAAGCGGATCACGTGGGCGGTGGCCGTCCACCCCCGCGGCGAGTGGGTCGCCGCCGGCGGGCCGGTCGGTCAGAAGGGGTGGTTCGGGGTGTTCCGGCCGAACGGGGAATTGGTCGGCCGGATCGAGTCGCTGCCGCAGCCGGTGCGGTCGGCGGCCGTCTCTCCCGACGGCTCGCGGGTCCTCTTCACCACCGCGACGACGCTGAACGGCGGGCTGTGGGAATGGCAAGCGGCGACACCCGACGCGCCCCCGCGACCGCTCGACCAGGGTCAACCGACATGGGCGGTAGTCCTGACCCCTGACGGCGGGCGGTACGCCACCTCGGTCGGCGACGGCCTCATCCGCACTCACCCGACCGGCGCGACGATCAACCACCCGCCGCGGGCGGTCGCTCTGGCGGTTCACACGGACGGCCGACGGTTGGCGGCCGGAAGCACCGACGGGTTCGTGCGGGTGTGGCACACCGAGAGCGGACAACAGATGTGGGAAGAGGAACACCGCGGAGCGGTGTGGGCGGTGGCGGTCGGCCCGGACGGGAAGTTGGTCGCCAGCGGCGGGCGGGACCGGTGCGTGCGGTTGTGGGAGGCGGACACCGGCCGGGCGGTCGGCCCGCCGCTCGAACACAAGGCGGTCGTGTGGGCGGTCGCCTTCAGCCCGGACGGGAAGTGGGTGTGGAGCGGCAGTGAGGACGGCACCGTTCGTCGCCGACTGGCCCCGAGTGCCACCCTGGACGTACCCGACGACCGCCTTCGCCGGTGGGCCGAGAAGGTCACCGGCGTGCTGTTCGACCCGCAGCACCCGGACCGCACCCGCCCGCTCACGACCGACGAATGGCGTACGCGGTAACACACCTGGAGTGTGCCGGCTTGCTCGCGGGAGGGGGCGGGTCTCAGGCGGCGAGGCGGCTCCGGGCTTGATTTTCCTGGGCGTCGGGGAGCAGGTCGGACAGGTCGGCCCCTGCGGAACAGACGGCCAGTTGGTCAAGCACGTCGCGGAGATACGTCCACGGGTTGTGCCGATGGCGCGTCGCGGTGGCGCAGACGCTGAGCAGCACCGAAGCCGTCTTCAGGCCGCCGTCGCCGCCCACGTGCAGCCAGTTGGCGCGGCCGATGGCCAGCGGCCGGATGGCGCGTTCGGCCGCCCCGTTGTCGATGGCGAACCGCGCGTCGTCGAGGTATCGAACCAAACTCGCCCACTGGTTCCGGGCGTACCCGACGGCCTGACCGAACAGGCTCTTCGGCGTCGCGGAGCGGTGTTGCGCGTCGAGCCAGTCGGCGAACGCGGCCAGGATCGGCCCCGCCCGCGTCCGCCGCACCCGCACCACCTCCGCGTCGGTGAACGTCTGACCCGGCTTCTCCCGTTCGACCTTGATGTCCCGCTCCACGGCGTACAGGGTGCGGATGAACGCCAGGGCCTCGACGGCCCGCGGGTCGCTCGGCTCGGCCTCCACGAAGTACCGCCGGGCGTGCATCCAGCACCCGAGATTCCGCACGTTGTCGTGGACGGCGTTGTACCCGTCGTAGGCGTCGGCGTGGACGAACCCGCGGTAGCCGCCGAGGAACTGTTGCGGGAACTCCTGCCGGCGGCCGGCCGTCAGGTCGAGCAGGATGTACGGGTTGGCGGCGTCGCCGAGATAGACCCACGCATACGCGGCTCGTCGCGGCCTCAGCAGCACCAGCGGGGTGTCGTCGGCGTGGATCGCGAATGACTGGAGAAGCCGTTGGCGCATCAGGTCGTACAGCGGCGTCAGCAGCTCGCCGCACTTTCGCAGGTGATCGCAGAGCGTCGAACGCCGCACATCCCACCCGTACCGGGCGAGGATCGCCTCCTGGCGGTGCAGCGGCAAGTGATCGACCAGCTTCGAGACGATGACGTGAGCCAGCAATCCGCTGCCGATGCCGCTCTTCGGGATCGGCTCTGGCGGCAAGGCTGCCCTTGCGATTTGCGGGTCGTGGCCCTTCGATTCACAACTTCGGCAGGCATAGGTGGGCCGCACCAATTCCCGGACGAAGAGGGCCATCGGCTGGTAGTCGAGTCGCTCGCTGACGACCTGCCCGATACGGATCTTGGTCGCGTGGCAACACGCGCACACCTTCTCGGCGTCGCTCAGGTCGATCACCTCCGGGCGACGCGGCAGGTCCGCCGGTTTGCGCCGACGACCGTGCCCCTTCCGCTTCTTGGGGGCCGAGACTTCGACGGATGGTGGCTCAGCGGGCGGCGGAGCTTCGGCTTCCGGTGCAGCGATCGCGTCGAACAGGGTCGGCCCTTCGACCCGCTCACCGCCCCGGCCGAACGTCATTTTCACCAGGCGGTGGATGTGGGCCTGCTGCGCCTCGACCTGTTTGCGGAGGTCGGCCACCACGTCGCGGAGTTCGGCGATCAGGGCGTCGGCGTGGGCCAACTTGCGGCGGAGGTCGGCGATGTCGTCGGTCGGCGGCATGCCGGATTGAACACCGCCGAGTGGTCGCGGTAGCGCGGCTCACGCCGGCGTTTTGTACCGGCGGCGTTCGCGGGCCTTGGCCGGGTCGAGTCCGCCGAGGATCATCGCCAACTGCGTCGGGGTGACGGCCACGCTGGCGTCGGTGGCGGCGGGGAAGGCGAACGTCCCCTTCTCCAGCCGCCGCAGATAGAGGGCGAAGCCGTCGCCCATCCAGGCCAGGATTTTGAGCTTGTCGGCGCGGCGTGTCTTGAAGACGAACAGGTCGCCCGACAATGGATCGCCTTTGAGGACGGACCGCACCACGCCGGCGAGGGAGTCGATCCCCTTGCGGCCGTCCACCGGCTCGACGGCGATCAGGATGCGGCCGCCGGGCAACAGAGTCAGCATGACGCCGCCCCCACCGCGGCAACTAACCGGGTGACGGCGTCGGGAGCGGCCCCGAGCGGCAACCGCACCACGATCCCGGACCGGAGTACGACCTCGAACATCGGCTCGGCGACGACGCGAACGGGCACGAACGCCGGCGGCGGTGATGGGGATGACTTGATTGACTCGGCGGCCAGGATTCGCCGCCAGCGGTCGAAGTTCGAGCGGGTGATCTGCCGTGCCCGGCAGAAGGCGTTGACCGTCTGGCCCGATCGCTTCCAGGCCTCGACTAAGGCTCGCCAGGCGCGGATCTTCTCGGGGCGGTGGGAAGACATGATGGAGTTCTCCTCGGGGAAAACTCCCAGGCTACCCGACCACGCCAGGCGTCATTTCGCCGGACGCATACGGTGAATGCGGGCCGCGAGGAGCCGGCGGGCTTTGTTGACCATCGCGTCGAACTTGCGGTCACTCGACTTCTCAGCAAGCGACAAAACTTCGATCACCGCCACGACCGCGTCATTCTTCTCGTGGCGGACGACGAGCGTACTGGACTTCCGCTCTCGGATGTTCGGCCCACGGGTGCCGGCAGACAAGGAAGTGATGGCGGACAGGTGCGGCCCGAACCCGCCCGATTTCAACGCCGCCATCGCATAGTAGTCGGGCGG
>JANNVG010000393.1:0-1707 GCA_031414395.1 Fimbriiglobus sp. | reverse complement strand
CCGCCGGGTGGCGGTTTCAACCACCCGGCGGCTCACGCCGCTCGGCTCGCCCGATCGGGGTCACTTCTTGCCGGCCACTTGCGTCAGGCCGACGACCAGCACCTGGATCTTGGCCTCGATGCCGTACCCGATGGCGAGCAGGATCTCGGTCAGCGTGTTGGCCTCCTTGATCGGGTGCTCCAGCTTCACCATGTCCGGCTCGACCATCAGGTTCTTGCCCTTGAGCGTCTTGCTGATCTCGATGGGGCCGATGGAGCCGTACAGGTGGTTCTCCTCGTTCGCCTGGGCCTCGATCGTGACCGACGGCAGGCGGGAGAGTTGTTCGGCCAGCACCTTCAGGTCGGCGATGCGGGCGTCGCGGGCCTTCGTCACCTTGATCTGGTGCCGCTCGAGCAGTTTCAGGTCGTGCGGGTTGGGGATGACGGCGTACCCGTTCGGGATGAGGAAGTTGCGGGCGTACCCCGGCTTCACCTCCACCTGATCCCCGGCCTGGCCGACGTGGGTCACGTCCTCGACGAGCACGATGAGCGTGCCGCCGTGTGGGCCTTTCTTCACCTGGTTCCGCTTCCGCACCTTCTTCACCGGCAACACACGGCCGACCGGCTTCGCCTCGCCCTTCTTCCCTTTCGTCTTGGACTTCGCCATCGCATCACCCGGTTGGAAATGGGTGAAGCCGACACTGCTCGAGTGGTCGGCTCCGCCCGGTTCTGTCCCTTCAGCGTGCTGGGCTGAAGGTTAGAGGTGGGGCATACGCCCACCCCAGAAGTCGCCCCCACAGCGGGGGCGTGGTTCAGATTTAAGCAGCAAGTGTGAAGTCGCAAGGAAGAGAGCGGTTGCCTGCCTTCACTTGCTCCTTGCGACTTCGCACTTGCTACTTGTTAGAACGGGATGCCTTCCCCGTCGCCTTGCGGTTCGTCGTCCGGCGGGGTGTACCCGCCGCGGTTCTGTTGCGGGCGACCACCACCGCCACTACCGCCGCCACCGGCCCCGCCACTACCACCGCCGCCGCCGCCACCGTAGTTGTTGCCGCCGCCGCTGCCGCGGGCCATGCCGGTCGGCGCGCCGTCCTCATCGCCCGACCCGCCGCCGTCGCCGCCGCTCCGCCCGCCGAGCAGTTCGACGCTGTCCACCACGATCTTGTGTTTGCTCCGCTTGCCGCCGCCGTTCTTGTCTTCCCACTTGTCCAGTTGCAACCGCCCCTCGACGTAGAGAGGGTCGCCCCGCTTCACGTACCGGGAGATCACGTCGCACAGGTTCCGCTTGGCGTCCGGCCGACTGAACACCTCGCAGTCGATGTACAGCGGGTTCGGGTCGGGGTCCCACTGGCCGGTCTGCGGGTTCTTGCGGCTGCGGCCGACGGCCAGACTGAACTTCACCACCGTGCTCCCGCTGTTCGGCAGCACCCGCGGGGCTTCGGGGTCGGCGGTCAGTCGGCCGATCAGCATCACCTTGTTGAGCGTCGCCATGCGGCACCTCCGGGGCGGGGCCGGCTGTAGGGTATGGGTTGGATTCGACAGGTAGGGTGGCCCCACCCCGCGAATAGCTGACCACAAGTGCGGGGCGAACGCAAGGGCGGTAGGTTCTGAGACCTCACCCCCCCGGCCCCCTCTCCCAGGGGAGAGGGGGTGTTCAACCTGCGGAGGTTCGAGACGACCCGTTGAACACCCCGGAGTGTTGAGCGGTCACACCCGCTGCGAAGACATCTTG
>JANNVG010000392.1:0-1998 GCA_031414395.1 Fimbriiglobus sp. | reverse complement strand
TGGGCGACCACATCAAGAAGTAGCGTCGCTGAAGGTTGCACCACCTGTTGCGAACCGTCAGGCAGGGAATGCCACGCGGCGGGCGTCCGCCCCGCGGAGCGAAAGGCGACTGTCGGCCGCAACCCTGTCCGCGAACTCACTGGCCCCTCGCTCGCGCGTCGGGCGAACGAGACGGTCGCTGGCCCCTCGCTTGCGCGTCGGGCTAACTCGGCAGGCGGCACACGGCCGCCGTCAGGTCGTCGGTCAGCGGCACGCCCGAGCTGAACCGCCGCTGACAGTCGAGCACGTGGGCGAGCAGGTCGCCGTGCCCCGCCGCCGTGTGCCCCAGGCAGGTCATCACCCGCTCCTCGCCGAACAGTTCGCCGATCTCGTTCCGCGCCTCCACCAGCCCGTCGGTGAAGAAGCACACGGCGTCGCCGGGCGCCAGTGTCACCTCCTTCTCCGCGTACACCTCGTCCGGGATCACCCCGAGCAGGAAGCCGTGCGCGGCCAACGGCTTCACCGCCCCGGTCGCGGCCTCCCACCGCAGCGGGTACGGGTGGCCGGCGCTGGCGTACCGCAACACCCGCGTGCGGCGGTCGAACACGCCGTAGAAGGCGGTCACGAACCGCTCTTCGGTGATGCCCTGGAGCCGCTGGTTGAGCGCCGCCAGCACCTTCCCCGGACTGGTGGTGTCGCGGCTCACCTCGGCGAACGCGAACCGGGTGAGCACCGCCACCATGGCCGCCGCCACGCTGTGCCCGCTGGCGTCGGCGATCAGAAACCCCAGGTGGTCGGGCGTCGGCTCGGCGAAGTCGTAGTAGTCGCCGCCCAGGTGGTCGAGCGGGGCGTAATGCACCGCCCACCGCATCTCCGGCCAGTCCGGGGCGGCGTGCGGCATCAGTTGCATCTGCAGCTTGCCGGCCGCCCGCAGGCTGTACAGCACTTCTTGATCGCGGGCGATCAGTTGGTCGTTCGCCTGCCGCAACTCGGCCGTGCGGGCTTCGACTTGCTGGTTCAGCACCTCCGCCCGGCGGGCCATGAGCATTCGCGTGCTCAGCAGCCCGACCACCCGCCCGCCGTCCACCACCGGCAGCCGCCGCACGCCCAGGCGGGTCATGGCGTTCACCGCCTCCTCCCACCCCACGTCCGGGCCGACGGTGTGCGGGTCGCGGGTCATCCAGTCGGTGACGGGGTAGTTCCGCCAGCCGGGCACGGCGTCGGCCACCCGCCGCAGCAGGTCGCGCTCGGTGAAGATGCCGCGGAGGCGGTCGCCGTCCTCGGCCACCAGCACCGACCCGATCCGCTTGTCGTTCATGAGCGGCAGCAGGTCGCCGACGGTGTGGTCGGGCGTCACCACCACGGGGGCGGGGTCCATCAGGTCGCGGACGGTCAGGCGTGGGGTCATAAAGTGTGTGCGGGCTGTGCGGGTCGGGGGAACGGCCGGCGCGGGCGGGGGCGGGCGAATTCGTCTCGCCGCCGTCACCGGGTCGGCCGTCCGCGTCGGAACGTAGTATGGTGTACCTACCAGTACCACCGCGAGGCACCGTCGCCTATGCCGACTGTCGTCCGCCAGGCCGCCGCGATCCCGCTCCTGGACGGGCGGGTGTGCATGGTCACGTCCCGCAGTGGCCGCCGGTGGGTGCTGCCGAAGGGGCGGATCGAGGTGAAGCAGTCGGCGGCCGACGCCGCGGTGGCCGAGGCGTGGGAGGAGGCCGGGCTGGTCGGCCGGCTGGCCCCGCACCCGGTGGGCGCCTACGAGTACGAGAAGTACGGGCAGACGCACGTCGTGCAGGTGTTCGTGTTGCAGGTGGATTCGGTCCGCACGAACTGGCCGGAGAAGCACGAGCGGACCCGCGAGTGGGTGACGCCCGAGGACGCGATCGGCCGCATCGAAGAACCGGAACTGCGGGCGATGGTGGCGGCCGCGTGCGGGGTGGTGACGGCCGACGTGTGAGGTGATGCCGGAAGGCGAGCCGAGCGGCGTGAGCCGCCGGGTGGTTGAACGCCACCCGGCGG
>JANNVG010000391.1:0-2955 GCA_031414395.1 Fimbriiglobus sp. | reverse complement strand
CGCAAACGGCCGCCTGACCGCGGTTGTTTTCTTTACGGTGGCGGGGCTTTTAATATACATTTTGCTGTTTTTCATTTTTGTGTTTTTTTTCGGGTCCCCCTCTCCCTTTGGGGGTGTGGGTTTTGGGGTGTGGGGTTGAATTCCCCGACCCCCTCACCCCTAACCCCTCTCCCGCAAGGGGAGAGGGGAACAGAGTGCGATGCGCTACTCCCGCGTGTACCTGGAATCCATCGGCTACGAGCTGGCCCCGGTGGTCGTGTCCACCCGCGAGTTGGAAAGCCGCCTCACGCCCTTCCTGGCCGCACACGGCTTCCCCCCGCCTCGGCTCGATCTGCTCACCGGCATCTCCGAGCGCCGCTGGTGGGAGCCGAACGACCGCCTCAGCCGCGGGGCGACGGCCGCGGCGCAGAAGGCGCTCGCCAAGTCGAACGTCGCCGCGAAGGACATCGGCACCGTCATCTATGCCGGCGTCTGCCGCGAGCAGTACGAACCCGCCACCGCGTGTGCCGTCGCCGACAATCTGAACATGAAGCCGCAAACGTTGCTCGACATCAGCAACGCCTGCCTGGGTGTACTCAACGGCATCGTGCAGGTGGCGAACCAGATCGAACTCGGGCAGACGAAGGCCGGGCTGGTGGTGAGCTGCGAGAGCGCCCGCGAGATCAACGACGCCACCATCGACAAGCTGAACAGCATCGCCAGCACCATCACCCGCGCGGAAGCCGAGACGCTCTACCGCGAGTGCCTGGCCACGCTCACCGGCGGCAGCGGGGCGGTGGCGGTGGTGGTGACGGCCGCGGACGTGAGCCGCGACCACCGCCGGCGGCTGATCGGCGGGAACAGCATGAGCGCCCCGGAACACAACGGGCTGTGCAGTTGGGGCTTGCAGTCGGTGCAAGACACGGCCCTGGGGCGGCTGGTGAAGAAGGGCGTGCCGAGTGCGGTCGGTGCGGTACTCGGGCAGAAGGCGGCGAACGTGCTGGAGTGGGGGCTGGACCTGAGCCTGGGCACGCTCGGCCACGGGGCGAGGACGCTCGACGACGGGCTGAAGCACGTGAAGTTGCCGTTCATGAAGACGCACGCCGGCGAGGTGCTGCGGAACGGCGTCGAACTGGCCGTGCGGAACTGGAAGGCGTTCCTCGAACGGTTCGGGCTGACGACGGCGCAGATCGACAAAGTCATCTGCCACCAGGTCGGGTCGGCGAACAAGGAGGCGGTCCTGAAGTCGCTCGGCATCGACCAGGCGAAGGACTTCAGCACCTACGAGTTCCTGGGCAACATCGGCACGGTGAGCCTGCCGCTGACGGCAGCAGTGGCGGAGGAGCGGGAGTTCCTGATCCCCGGTGACAAGGTGGGCTGGCTCGGCATCGGCAGCGGCCTGAACTGCATGATGCTCGGCGTCGAGTGGTGACGCCGACCCGCCGCGGAGGCTTATCGATGGCAGTCCTGGTTCTCGAAGTCTGGGAAGAGGTCAGCGACGGCATGGTCTTGCACGGCTGCTGCTATGCTGGTTCGCTGGGCGACGACTATCGCCGCAAATTGGAGCCTGGGGCGAGGTTGCTCACAACCTTCGAGGCCGGCTCCCACTTCGAAGCCATGACGATCTACAACCGCTACCTCAACCGCGGACCGTATACCACTCACGAGCCGTGGGATTACCAACCCTACCCGGATGAGTGGCTGGCCGAGCAACAAAGACACACCGAATGAGTTGGCCGGGTGTCGTCGAGTGGTAGTCGATTTCGCCCCGGAGGGGCGGCAGATGTTAGCCAGGGGTGGAGTGAGCGAAGCGAACGGAACCCCTGGTAGGCGACCCAATAGTTCCAAGCCCCGGAGGGGCGACAGACATGGGTTCTGCCGCCCCTCCGGGGCTTGTTCATTGTCCGATCGGTTCCAGGGGTTCCGCTCGCCTGCGGCTCGCTGCACCCCTGGCTAACATCTGGCGCCCCACCGGGGCGGGTGGTTGAATCCCACTGTGATGAACTCGAATCTGTACCCCTTCACCCCGAAACGCTTCATCCGCGACGGCCTCGGCCTGAACTACCTGGACGAAGGCTCCGGCGACCCGGTCGTCATGCTGCACGGCAACCCGACGTGGAGCTTCTACTTCCGCAACCTGGTGCTCGCGCTGCGGCCCAGCTTCCGTTGCATCGTGCCCGATCACATCGGCATGGGGCTGTCCGACAAGCCGCCGGCGTCGCAGTACCCGTACTCGCTGAAGGCCCGCATCGACGACGTGGAAGCGCTGCTCGACTCGCTCGGCATCACGTCGAACATCACACTCGTGATGCAAGACTGGGGCGGCATGATCGGCATGGGGTACGCCGCCCGGCACCCCGGCCGCATCAAGCGCATCATCGCCACGAACACCGGTTGCACGAGACTCCCCAAGAGCAAGTCGCTGCCGTTCACGCTCTGGATCGGGCGGAACACGGCGTTCGGCGCGTGGCTGATCCTGAAGCGGAACTACTTCTGCCGCAAAGCCATCGACTGGTGCGTGAAGCGGAAGCCGCTGCCGGCGGACGTGCGGCAGATGTACCTGATGCCCTACGACACGCCGGCGAACCGCGTGGCCGTGCTCAAGTTCGTGCAGACCATCCCGCTGAAGCCGGGCGACGACGGGTACGACATCGTGAAGGGTGTGGAGGAGAGCGCCGCGAAATTTGCGAACGTGCCAACGCTGCTGCTGTGGGGGATGAAGGACTTCGTGTTCGACAGGCACTTCCTGGCCGAGTGGCAGCGGCTGTTCCCGCACGCCGACACGCACACCTGGCCCGACTGCGGGCACTACCTGCTGGAAGACGCCGGGGATGAGGTGATCGGGAAGGTGAAGGAGTTCATGGTTCACCACGAATAACACGAAGACCACGAATCCAGTCGGGGAAGAGTGGTGATGCAGGGCGACTCAGAGGTCGGGGTTGCGTAGGGTGGGTCTGACGGAGCGCTTCGCTCGGG
>JANNVG010000390.1:0-4085 GCA_031414395.1 Fimbriiglobus sp. | reverse complement strand
CCGCCCGGGTGACGCCGACGCGCTGACAGCCGACCATACACAGTTGGCTATGATTGTTTAATCACTGGGTTAATGCCGCGGCGCGCCCCGGGGGCGAAATCCGGACCGCCCGCGGCGGGGGAAGCGACACTAACAAAGGGCCTCGGTCGCGGTCGCGCCGACGTACACCACGCCGGTGTACGGGATCTCCATCGCCGCCGCGCGGTCGGTCGCCTTCTTCAGCAGCGGCGTGCGGGTGGTGCGGTACAGGGCGCACAACAACAGCACTTCACTGCGGCGGGCCACTTCGACGCTCTCGGCCACGGTCAGCAGGGCGTCGGCGTGCAGCACCACGCAGTCGAACGGCTCCTTCAGGCGGGTGAGCAGGCTCTCCAGCCGCCCGCCGACGGCCGCCTGCCGGGCGTCGTCCGACCACTTGCCGCCGCACAGGAAGTGCAGGCCGTTGGGCAGCACCTGGATCGTCCGGCGGAAGTCGGACTCGCCGCGGAGCAGCTCGCACACGCCCACGTCGTTCGGCACGCCGGCGTAGGTGTGCAGGGCCGGGTTCCGCAGGTCGAAGTCCACCAGCAGCGTCTTCATGCCGGCCTGCGCCAGACTGCTGGCCAGCCCGAACGCGGTGAACGACTTGCCATCGTCGCCGAGCGGACTCGTCACGGCGATGGTCGTCGCCCCGCGGGCGAGCCACGTTTGCGCCACATACGCCCGCAGCTTGTCGATGGACTCGTTCACCTCGGCCCGCTTGATCGGGTCGCGGGCGGTGGCGGCGTCCGGGGCGTGCGGCACCACGCCCACCACCGGGGCCGGGGCCGCGGCCCGCAGTTCGGCGAGCGAACTCACCTTCCGCGCCCGCATCTCCAGGCCGACGCACACCGCCGCCACCAGCACGAACCCGAACAGGCCGGCGAACACCGTGGCCAGGATTTGCTTCTGCGCGTCCCTCTGCATGGGGGTTGAGGCCTTTTGAATGACGGCGATCCGCGGCGGGGCTTTGCGGTTCAGGTCGGCGATCTCGTACTCGGCGGAGATCTGTCCCAGCTTGGCGACGAGCATGGCCGTGTTCACCGTCATCGGGGTGACCGGCTTGTCCTTCAGAGCCTCGGCGCGGATCACCTCGGGCGGCGTCGGGATAGCCTTCAGATCGGCCTTCACCTTCTCGATCTCGGTCTTGTTCAGGTTGAAGTTGGCAACGAGGATGGCGTACTCGCGGTTGGCGCCGTCGAGCGCCCTGAGCCACTCGTCCTGCCGCGGCTTGCGGCGGGCGTCGTCGATCTGCCGCGCCTTTTCCCGCACCGTCTTCTCGGTGTCCACCTCGGCCTGCTCCACCTCGTCCTCCATCCGCTTGAACGTCGCCGCGTTCGGGTTCAGCGAGTTGACCTGCTTCTGCGCCAGTTGATTCCGCAGGCGGTCGGCCTTGCCCTTCAGCGCCTGCACGTCCGGGTCGTTCTCCCGCACCGCCTTGTCCACGTCGGGCGACTTCGGCTCGTTCAGGATCTCCTGGTACTTCGCCTTGATGGCGTCCACGTCGGCCTTCGCCTTGGCGATCTTGAAGCCCAGGTCGGGCAGCGACTCTTCCAGCTTCATGAGTCGGGTGTTGAGCGGGCCGAACTTGGCCTGTAGCATCCGCTCGGTGTCGGCGACCGCCTCACCCGGCTTCCGCTCGCCGACCACGCTCGCCTGTTTCACCGCCGCGTCCGGGTCGAACGGGGCCGGCGGCAGCGGGTCGAGCTTGAGCGGGTCTTTGCCGGGGGTCATGGCCACCGGGTTGCCCCGCTCGGAAGTGTCGCCGCCGTTGTTCTTCAGTTGCGCTTCGAGCGCGTGCTTGGCCACCCCCAGCTCCTCGCGGTAGGCGGTCGCCTCCACCCGCTCCCGCTCGATTACCTTCAACTCGTAGGCCTCCACCATGGCGTCCACGATCTTCCGCACGTCGTCCGGGTTCTCCCCCGGCATGGTCAGGGTGATGATCTCCGACCCCTCCTTGCTGCTCACCAGCAGCTTCTCGTCCAGAAACTTGAGCGGGTCTTTCTGCCCCTTCAGCGTGGGCAGGTCGGTCAGCCGGCCCTCCCGCAGGGCGTAGCTGTACACCTGCTCGGTCTTGATGAGTCCGGCGTAGGTCTTCACCACGGTGCCGAAGTTGCCCTGGTTGCGGCCGGCCTCTCCCGACATGCCGACCGTCCGCTGGATCTGCGACACGCGGAACAGGGCGTAGCTCTCGTACTTCGGCGGCAGGAACGTCCACGCCGCGTACCCGAGGCCGCCGCCGATCAGCGCGCCGGCGAACAGGATGGTCAGCCAGTGCAGACGCACGTAGTTGAGCAGGCGTCCGGCCGCGTTGTCGGCGTCCGGCTTGTGCGGCGGTCTCGCGGGTGCGGCCGGCCGTGGACCCGCCGACGGGCGGGGCGGGGCGGCGGAGGTGGCGGCGAAGTTCGGACCGTTCATGGCCGGCATCCGTGCGGTCGGTGGGGACGTGGTCGTGGCCCACTCGCTCCGCGAGTGGTTGTTGTTGCATCAGGCAGCCGTCTTCAGGCGAACCCCGACCGCAAGGTCGGCGGGTGGCGTGCTCAAGTGGCTGAACTCCCCACCCGCGGCCCTTGCGGGCCGGGTTCGCCATGTCGGGGCTTCACGATCAGCCGGTCGAGCACCCACAGTTCGAGCAGCAGGAAGCCGATGCCGACGACCGCCATGGCGTACCCGAGGGCGTCGTGGACGGCGTGCTGGGTGTCCTTGTCTCGCACCCAGAAGAAGTAGATCAGGCCGGTGGCGGTGATCCGCAGGATGTTCGACAACACGGCGATGGGCAGCACGCTCAGGCCGATGCAGAACTTCTCGAACAGGGTGCGGCGGACGAGGAACACCGCCCCGGCGCCGATGGCGGCGAAGGTGAGCAGCATCTTCAGCCCGTTGCAGGCGTCCTCCACGCCGAGCGGGATCATGTCGTCGATGAAGATCAGGTTGCCGGTGTTCACGGCGGGCAGGCCGACGGTTTGCAGCAGGTAGGTGCTGCTCACAGTCGCGATCACCTTCAGCGGCCCGCCCAGGTTCTGCTCCATCTCGTACGGCAGGGGCACCAGGAAGATGAGGAACACCAGGCCGGGCCAGCAGTTCTTCACCAGCCGCCAGCCGCCCACGCCGAGCACGCCCGCGGCCACACTCAGCAGCAGGGCGAGGGCGTCGAGTTGGTTCAGCAGCAGCCCGCCGGCCAGCCAGCGGAGGACGAGGGCGAACACCAGGACGCCGCCAGCGATGAGCGGTTGCGGGGCGGAGAACCACACGCGGTCGGCCGGGCGGCGGCGGAACACGATGAACGCGGCGGCGAACGGCACGAGGAAGCCATGCGAGTACGACGGGTCGTTCGACCACTTGCCGACGAGCCAGTCGAGGGTGGGGAAGTACGCCCACGCCAGCACCACCGCGGCGATTCCGAACAGCCAAAGCGGGGGCGATTTCGCCTTCAGCCGGTGGTCGGCAACGGCGGCAGCAGCGCGAACCGACGGCACCGTCGGTGATTGCACCGTGGTCAAACTGATGACGGGTTCGAGGGCAGCGGGGGTGGGCGCAGGTGTGGTGTCGAGGAGCATCCGGTCTCACCGTTCCGTGGTGTGGGGCCGGGTCAGCCTTGACCCGGTTCGCCGATCCGATTATTCCGGGCAGATCAAGCGGCGCGGTCTTTCGAGGGGCGAATTGTGACCGTCGCTCCGGCCGGTCGCAAGCCCAACATTCCGACGCATCGGAAAAAAGTTCAACCCGCGGTGGCGCGGAACCCGACACGAGGTCGCCGGATGATTCGCAAGCTGCTCGGCGTGGTGGGTGCGCTGGCGTGTGCGGCGGTGGCGACGGCGGAGCCGCCGGCGCAGCGGGCGATGGTGAAGGCGAACGTGCCCCCGCGGGCCGGGGATGCGTTCGTCGTGTCGAACAAGGCGGTGAACGGGATGCTGTTGCCGCTGCCGGGGTTGGGGTTCGTGCCGCTGCCGGTGGAGGCCTGGCGGTGCGAGGTGTGGCACACCCCGCCCGGCGCCCCGGCCGGCACCCCGCGGGTGCGAAACGTCGTCACCCTGTTCTCGTTCGGGGGGTGAGGGAAGAGACCTCAC
>JANNVG010000389.1:0-2349 GCA_031414395.1 Fimbriiglobus sp. | reverse complement strand
GGGGTTCCATCTGCACCTTCTCCCCCGCTTCCGGCTCGTGCCCTTCACCCAGGCGGCTCACGCCGCCGGTTCACCGTTGAAACCCTGACACCGTTTGCGGTGTAATACTCCTACCTCCCCGCGTGTTCACCCCCCACCCCTGGTCCACGAGTCACCCTCATGCGCGTAGCCGGACTCCTCGCCGCCGCCGTCCTGTCGGCCGCTGTCGCCCTGGCCGACAAGACGGAAGCCCCCAAGCCGCAGCCGGCCGCCCACGCCGGCGTCGGCAAGCTGGCCCCCGACCTGACCGCGAAGGCCATCGACGGCTCCGCCTTCAAGCTGTCCGCGGCGATGAAGGGCAAGAAGGCCGCCGTGGTGGTCGTGACGAGCGTCAGTTGCCCGATCAGCAAGAAGTACCTGCCGACAGTGGCCGCGCTGGAGAAGGAGTACGCGGCGAAGGGGGTGGCGTTCGTGCTCATCGACGCCGTGAAGACCGACACGCCGGCCGACATGACGAAGCTGGCCGCCGACGCCGGCCTGAAAGCCCCGTTCGTTCACGACGCCGACGGCACGCTGTGCAAGCAACTCGGGGCGGGCACCACCACCGACGTGTTCGTACTGGACGCCGCCCGCACGGTGAAGTACCGCGGGGCCATCGACGACCAGTACGGCCTGGGGTACAGCACCGACGCCCCGAAGCACACGTTCGCCAAGAGTGCGATCGACGCGGTTCTCGCCGACAAAGAGGTGAGCGTGGCGGCCACCACCGCCCCCGGCTGTGCGCTGGATTTGGCCGACGTGAAGGCGCCCGCCGCCACGCCGACGTACCACAACTTCGCCAGCCGGCTGATCCAACAGAACTGCCAAGAGTGCCACCGCACGGGCGGGGTCGGGCCGTTCGCCCTGGAATCGCTCGCCGACGTGACGGCCCACAAGGGGATGGTGAAGAAGGTGGTGAAGGACGGCACGATGCCCGTGTGGCACGCGACCGGCACCGAGAAGCCGGGCGAGGCCCGCACGTTCAAGAACGACCGCAGCCTGCCGGCCGCCGACAAGGACGCCTTCCTGGCGTGGCTGGCCGACGGCCTGACCGAAGGCGACAAGGCCGACGCCCCCATCGCCCGCACGTTCGCCGACGGCGAGTGGGCCATCGGCAAGCCCGACCTGGTGGTGCAAATCCCCGAGCCGATCAAGGTCAAGGCGACCGGCACGATGAGCTACCAGAATGTGATCGTGGACACCGGCCTGGAGGAAGACAAGTGGGTGGTGGCGGCCGAAGTGCGGCCGACCGAGCGGGCGGTGGTTCACCACGTGCTGGTGTTCGCCTTGCCGGCCAAGAAGCCGGGCGAGTTCGACATCCCGCAGCGGGGCGAGGCCCAGGGGTACTATGCCATGTACGTGCCCGGCAACACCCGGCAGATCCTGCCCGAGGGGTTCGCCAAGAAGCTGCCGAAGGGGTCGCGGGTCAAGTTCCAGATCCACTACACGCCGAACGGCACGGCCACGCAGGACCAGGTGAAGGTGGGGTTCAAGTTCGGCCCCACGCCGAACTACGAGGTGAAGGTGTTCCCCCTCGGCAGCCCGAAGATCAGCATCCCGCCGGAGGACGACAACCACAAGGAGTCGTTCTCACTCAAGCTGCCGGCGGAGGTGACGCTGACGGCGTTCAGCCCGCACATGCACCTGCGGGGGAAGGCGGCGCGGTTCGAGTACGACGTGATCGACCCGAAGACGAAGCAGGTGACGGAAACGAAAGTGCTGCTCGACGTGCCGCACTATGACTTCAACTGGCAGCTGCGGTACGAGCTGGCCACGCCGATTACACTGCCGGCCGGCACCCCCGTGCGGTACACCGCGTGGTACGACAACAGCAGCAAGAACCCGGCCAACCCGGACCCGAAGAAGACGGTCAAGTGGGGCGACCAGACGTTCGAGGAGATGTTCCTCGGGTACGCCGAGTGGTACGGCCCGCTGACGGCGGTGAAGAAGTGACCCACGAGCCGCGACCGCCAGGGGGCGGAACTGAAGGAGCCGTTCGACAAGCTGCGGGGGAAGGGCCTGCCGAACCTGTGGGTGCCGGAGCTGCGCGACTGCTTCGTAGTGGAAGCGTTCCCGGCGCCGGGCGACGGCAAGCTGGACCTCCGCGGGCTGAACGAGATGGCCGGCCGGCTGGCCGGGAGTGCGGCGGCGTGAGCCGCCTGGGACGGTCGGGTGGCCGACTCTCGCCGAGAGTCGGACGGGGGCCGAACTCGGCGAACGGGTGGCCCAGCCAACCCCACATACGGGCCGGGGCGGGCGACCGGGAAGCCCGCCGGGGGCGGGGGGCGGCGGTGACCCACAACACCCGCGAGACTCCCGGGTCGTCCCCCC
>JANNVG010000388.1:0-3374 GCA_031414395.1 Fimbriiglobus sp. | reverse complement strand
GGGACGCGGTCGTAAGCGGCCACCTCCTTCCCGGTGGTGGTGTCAAGGACCCGAACCGAATAGCCCTCGAACTTTCCTTCTTTCGACTTGGGTTCGGCCACCGCCACCCGCGACCAGTCCGGGGTGAACACCCACCGCGGGAGGGGTTCCTTGACCGGCCCGACCCGTTCAGCCGTCAGTCGGACCAGTTCCTTCCGCGGGTCAAGCTGCCACAGGGCGACCGCCCCCGTCTTGGCGTCCCGGATCACCGCCCGCGTGCCGTCGGGGCTTACCGCCTCCAGCCCGTCCGCCTTCACCTCCGACGCCACCTTGCCGGCGGCCACGTCCCACACCGTCACCCCCGACTTCGTCAGGCACACCACCCGCTTCCCGTCGGCAGTCACTTGGCACCCCAGCACCCCGGTCAGGTCGCACTTGGTGTGTTGGTAGGTTAATCGCCCCTTCTCGTCTCGCACCGCCAGGTTCAACCGCCCACCGTTCTTGGTCGAACGGTCTGGGGCGGTCAGGAAGGCGCAGACCGACCCGTCGTGCGAGAGGCTCGCCGTCTCCACTTCGGATTTCTTGAACCACCCCGGTTCCTTGTTCTCGAGGCCGATCGAGAACACCGGCTGCCGCTCCGTCCGCGGATCGACCGAACCCGACCCGCCGCCGTGATGATGCCCGGCCGCCAAACCCGCCGCCAGAACCAGCCATGACATTGCGGCGGTGCCGCGAAGTGTCCGATGGTTCGCCGTGACCTGCATTTCACCCCTCCCTGAAGTCGGACCAAAACTGCACCTTCGGAAGATGATACCCGGTCGGCCGGCCGGTTTCCATCATGAGAGCGGGTCTCGAATGGGTGTAGCGGGCAGCGACTTTCGGCCAGACGCTACACCCACTTGAGAACCGCTCGAGTGCGAGTCAGGGGTCGTCCGACGGCTTTGCGATCTCAAGCAGGCACAGGGGCAATGTCGCGCTGCTTCACGAATGCCCCCGCTTCTTGGTCGTGCGGCAGACGTCCACGATCTTGCCGAACTCGTCCACCGCCATGTGGAAGCGGTCGTCCCCCTCGATGCGGTGGACGGTGAAGTGATAGCTCATGCTCGCCGCGGCCAGGTACTCCCGCTTCTCCGGCTTGGCCGGCGGGCGCAGCTTGCCCCACGAGCCGTCGCCCAGGTACAGCACGCCCCGCTTGTCGGCGTGCCCGTTCAGCAGCGGGTGGGTCCGCTTGAAGGTGTGGTCGTGGTGCTCCAGCACCAGGTCCACGCTGTGCCGCTCGTACAGCGGCACCCAGTGCTTGCGTTGCAAGTCGCCGGTGCCCGCCTTCCCGCCCACCCCTTCGGCGGCACGGAACGACGGGTAGCACGGCACGTGCTGCACGGCGATCAGGTGCGGGCGGTCGGCCCGGTTCTTCAGCGCCAGGTTCAACCACGCCGTCTGGTCGCCGTCGATCTTGGCCACGTGCCCGGTGTCGAGCAGCAGCAAGCTGAGGTAGTTGCCGAAGTCCAGGGCGGTGTAGCTGGCGTCGGGGAACAGGCCGTCGAACAGGGCGAAGAAGAACGGGGCGTCGGCGCGGGCCTTGCCGAACCCGCCCTTCACCTCGTGGTTGCCGATGCACACCACCATCGGGATGAGCCGCCCTTTGCTGTCGGTCATGGTGGTGCTGTAGTTCTTCAGCCAGCCGAGGGCGACCTTCGCGTCGGTGCCGTTGTCGTACCCCAAATCCCCGCCGATGACGGCGAAGAACGGGTCTTGTTTGGCGGCCACCTTGTTGTTGTTCAGGGCGTGCTCGTTCACCCCGCAGTCGCCACCGGACACGAACGTGAACTCGTTCGTCAGCTTCGCCGGCATGGTGCGGAACTTGTAAACCGGCGAGGTGGTGCCGAGGCAGAAGCGGTAGTCGGTGCCGGGCGTCAGGCCGGTCAGCTCGCAGCGGAAGATGGTGAGGCCGGGCACGAGCGGGAACGGGCGGGTGCTGACGGTCTTCACGGCCCAGCCGGAGATGCCGGCGGGGCCGTAGTACACCACTGGCCCGCTGTCGTCGGGGGCGTCGCTCACCCACTGGATCACCATCGTGGTGGTCGGGTCGGTGTGCCACGTGAGGAACAGGGTGTCGGGCTTGAACGTGCCGGGCACCGACACGGGGTCTTGGCCCACCAGCACGGCGGGGGACGCGAACAGGGCGGCGAGGCCCCCGGCGGCGGAGCCGAGGAACGAACGGCGGTCGGTGGGGAACACGGTGGGGGGGGAGGAGGTGTTGCGGGGTGGGATGGGATAGTATGCCCGACGCGGGTGCGGAGTGGGAGCGAAATCCGATTCGCGCGGATATACTCCGGGTCATGCTCACCGCCGCCGCCATCGACCGCATCCTGACGACCATCCCCGGCCGCACCGTCGGGCTGATCGGCGACTTGTTCCTGGATCGGTATTTCGAAATCGACGCATCACGCAACGAGCCGTCGGTCGAAACCGGCCTGACGGCGTATCAGGTGACGGGTGTGCGGTGTTATCCCGGCGCGCTCGGCACGGTGCTGAACAACCTGGCCGCGCTGGGCGTTGGGCGGATCCACCCGATCACGGTGATCGGCGACGACGGCGAGGGGTACGAGCTGCGGAAGGTGCTGGGGGCGATGCCGAGTGTGGAGGTGAGTGACATCGTGGTGTCAGTGGCCCGCCGCACGCCGAGTTACAACAAGCCGATGCTGAACGAAGCCGGGGCGGTGCGGGAGTTGAACCGGCTGGACATCAAGAACCGCACGCCGACGCCGACTGGCGTGACCGCCGAGGTGATCCGCCGACTCGAAGCGGCGTGGGACACGTTCGACGCGCTGCTGGTGCTCGATCAGGTGAGCGAGGCCGAGTGCGGGGTGATTACGACTGCCGTGCGGGAGAAGCTGGCCGAACTCGGCGAGCGCGACCCGACGAAGTTCGTGCTGGCCGACAGCCGCGAGCGCATCGGGCTGTTCCGCAACGTGTGCGTGAAGCCGAACGAGGCGGAGTTGATGAAGGGGTGGGCGAACCCGACGCTGTCGCCGGATCGCGGGCTGGCGGAAGGCGTGTTGCGGGCGGGCAGCGGGCGGACGGTGTTCCTCACACTCGGCGAACTGGGCATCAAGGTGATGCGAGACGGCGAGGCGAAACTGATCCCCGCGTATCCTGTGGCCGGTCCCGTCGACATCTGCGGGGCGGGGGACAGTTGCAGTGCGGCGATGGCGTGTGCGATGACGGCCGGGTGTTCGCCGGAGGAAGCGGCGGCGTTCGGCAACCTGGTGGCGTCGATCACCATTCAGCAGATCGGGGTGACGGGCACGGCCAGCCCGGAACAGGTGCGAGCGCGGTGGGCGGAAGTGGTGCGGTAAACGAGCCGCGATCGCGAGGCAGTAGACGAGGAAGGT
>JANNVG010000387.1:0-9313 GCA_031414395.1 Fimbriiglobus sp. | reverse complement strand
CCGCGCTCTTCTCCCCCTGGTTGGGGTGGTGCCGGGTGTTGGTCGGGCTGTGCCCGACGCCAATCACCGTCGGGCAAAGCCCGACCTACTCAGCTGATTTCTTCCCCTGGTTGGCGTCGTACCACTTCCGCAGTTCCGTCTCGCAGTTTCGCAACCCCGTCCGCGACATCCACACCGTGCCGACGGTCAACACCATCACCCCCACCCACCAGCTCCAGTTCACGCCGAGCGACAGCGGGGCGTAGGTGAGGCCGGCGGGGATCAGCCCGGCGTACTCGCCCAGGCCGAACTTCACCACCCCGAACAACGCCATTGGTAAGCCGAGCGTGAACAGGCTCGCCAGCCCGTTCGTCTGCCCGCCGGTGCTGAAGCTGCGGAAGCCGAACGCGAACCCGAACGCCCACACCGCCGCCGACCCGACCGCCGCCGCCAGCACGCCCCACCAGTCGGTACGCCCGCTGACCGCCATCGCCACCCACAGCAGCGCGGCAATGGCCAGGTACGCCCAGCCGCGTTTCCACGCCGCGGAGAGCGAGGCGTGCCAGTAGTCGTTGCCGTTCAGTTCGGTGAGCAGCAGCAGTTCCATTCGCTTGCAGCGGTTCTGCGTGCTGCTGTCCCACAGGCCGTACTGGAACACCGCCGGCACCGTGGCCAGCACGCACAGGCCGGTTGAAAGTGTCGCCCCGCCGCCCCACTGCTCCACCAGTTGGAACACCAGCTTGCCCATCCACGCCGGCCACGCCTCGCCCGCCACCATGTACGCCGCATACACCACCGCGAACCCGCCCGCCAGGTACACGTTCACCCGCCCGCTGTACTCCATCACGCGGCGAACGGCCCACCAAGATAACGGCCGGTCGCCGATCTTCTCGGTCTGTGCCTCCCGCTTCGAGGTGAGCGGCTTGTAGTGCCGGTCGTGGTAGTGCCCCTTCAATCGGAACGCCGCTCGCGTGCCGGCGAGCACTGCCAGCACCGCGCCGGCCGCCGTCACCCACGCCAGCCGCTCGTTGGCGATCCACCCCACTGCGTCGGGTGCGAACCAGTACCGCATCACGCCGAACGGGTTCCACTCGTACCCGAACATGACCGCCCCGCCGAGCGGCTTCGCCCACTCCGGCGGCAGTCCGTTCAGCCACTCGACGAGCTTCTCCGCCGCCAACACGCCGACGACGAGGTAGATCAGGACGACCACCCCACCGATGATTTCCCCGATGCGGCGGATGCGGGCCGACTCGTACACCCACGCCGTGAGGATCAGACTCGCCGCCGCCCCCCACACGAATGGCATGACGACTAGCGGCCACAGGTCGGCCACGTCGATCAGCCCGCACGCCACCAGCAGCACGAACACCGGCACGCCCGCCAGCCACACGAGCGAGAAGCGGCACACGCCGACGAGCGCTTCGGCCATGAACAGCCGCCGCGGTTGCACCGGCGACACGAGCAGGAACTCGAGCGCCTGGCTCTTCGGCATCTGCGTCAGCCGCCAGCCGACGAGCGCCGCCCCGAGCACCAGCGCCACCGACAGCATCACGTACCCGAAGCTTGTTACACCGCCGGCCACGCCGACACTCAGCGTGACCCACGCGAGCGCCAGCACGAACAGCGCGTGCCCGACGGCCACCTTGCGGAAGGTGAGCTGCCGGCCGGGGGCGAGCATGGCGACATCAAAAAACGGGCGGAGCATGACCAGGCACCACGACGGGGGTGCGGAAGTGTAGGTCACGCGGCGGGCGGAGGTCGGCGGCGGCCCACGGGGGCGCTTCGTGGCGGGCGGGGGAAGTGGTGACACGGACACAGTCGAGTTCCTCCTCCCCCTTTCGCCGCTCGCGGCTTACACTATGCTTCAACCTCCCGCCTCCGCACCTCGCAGGTCCGCCATGCCGCTCGTGCCGACCATCGCCATCGGGCTGGCTTTCGTGTCCGCCCCGGACGCCGCCCCGCCGAAGGACGCCCTTCCGCTCACCGCCCTCGCCCCCGCCAAGCTGTTCCCCGACCTGTGCAAGTATCAGTACCGCGTGACCACGCAGTCGGCCGACTGCCAGAAGCTCTGCGACCAGGCGCTCGGCTTCTACTACAGCTACGTCTGGATCGAAGCCGCCCGCTCGTTCGAGACGGCGCTGCGGCACGACCCCGAGTGCGCGATGGCGTGGCTGGGGTTGCACAAGAGCTTCGAGAAGTGGAGCAGCGGGACGAAGACGCCGAGCGGCAACCCGTTCGTCGCCGTGATCGGCGGCGGGCCGGCGCTGCCGGATCGGTTCACCAAAGCGCCACGAGATTACGCGCTGGAACGAGCCAAGGCGCTCATGCCGAAGGCCAGCCACCGCGAGCAACTGCTGATTACGGCCAAGCTGCAAGAGAAGGGCAACTGGCCGGACGTGAAGCCGGAGGACCGCAAGAAGAAGGCGACCGACACGCTGAACGAACTGCTGGCGCTGTACGACGACGACGAGGAAGGGTGGTTCGCCCGCGCGCAAGTCGCCGAGGGGCCGAACAGCGCCGTGCCGTTTTACAAGGCGGTGTTGAAGATCAACCCCATCCACCCCGGCGCGAACCACGAGCTGGTCCACCACTACGAGAACATCCGCCGCCCGGCGCTCGGCTGGCCGCACGCCGAGAAGTACATGGACAGCTCGCCCGGCATCCCGCACGCCTTCCACATGCAGGCGCACCTGGCCATGCGGGTGGGCAAGTGGACGAGCACGAGCGACTGGAGCAAGCGGGCGCTCCAGATGGAGAAGGCGTACCACCAGTTCCAGGACGTGAAGCCGAAGGACGATCACCAGTTCAGCCACCACATGGAAACGCTCACCCGCGGGCTGGTTCACGACGGGCGGTTCGCGGAGGCGACCGACGTGCGGAAGGACGCGGTCGGGTACGGGTACAAGTTCACCCCGCAGTGGTTCGGCCTGTTCGTGGGGCAGAAGAACTGGGACGAGACCGGCAAGATGATCGACGCCCTGCGGAAGACCGACAAGACGACGGCCGCGTACTACTCGGCGGTGGTGGCATTGGAGAAGGGCGACGTGAAGCGCGCCGAAGCGGAGATCGACGTGCTCAAGCAGGCCGGGTCGGGCAAGCGGGACAGCGGGTCGGCGGCGTATCGGCTGTGGGAGGTGCAGGGGCGGTTGCAGTGCCAGTGCGGGAACGGCGAGGCGGGCATGAAGCTGTTCCAGCGGATCATCGACAAGACGAAGAACGACTTCGGGCATCATGCGTGGGGCGGCGGGGCATACTACATGGAGCAGTGGGGCATCGGCGCGCTCGAAGCGGGCATGGCGGATCAAGCCGAAGAAGCGTTTCAGGAAGCGCTCGCGCACGACGCCGGCAGCGTGCGCGGGGCACTCGGCCTGTGGGCGCTGTGCGACCGGTTGGGCCGCACGGACGAAGCCGAGCGGTACATGAAGGTGGCCAAGCGGTGCTGGGCGAAGGCGGCGGCGGCCGACTTCGACAACCTGAAGGCGGACATGGCCACCCGCGCGCAACACGTGCCGACCACGTCCACCAGCGGCGGCGAGCGGTAGTAGGCGAGAAATCATTGGCACGCGGATGACGCGGATTTCAGCGCGGATCAACGCGGATCAGAGCATGATTCAATGAGGAAACCAGGAAGGCAGGAAGAGAGCCGATCTCGAGTTCGTCTCCTGCATTCCTGCCTTCCTCATCCACGGATTTCTGTCTTCATCCGTGTTCATCCGCGCTGAAATCCGCGTCACCCGCGTGCCCTCTTCTCCTCATCAGATTCCTCCCATGCCGACGCTCGCCGAGCGGTACACCGCCGCGTTCCCCGGTTCCCGCGCCCGCTTCGCCCAGGCCCGCGACCTGTTCCCGTGTGGGGTGACGCACGACACCCGCATCATGGACCCGTTCCCGGTGTACGTGAGTCACGCCCTCGGCAGCAAGAAGTGGAGCGTGGACGGGCAGGAGTTGATCGACTACTTCGTCGGCCACGGGTCGCACATTTTGGGTCACAGCGCGCCCGACGTGGTGGCGGCGGTTCAACAACAGATGGCGCGCGGCACGCACCCCGGCTCGTGCCACGACGGCGAAATCGAGTGGGGACAACTGGTGCGGAAGCTGGTGCCGAGCGCCGAGCGGGTGCGGTTCGTCGGCAGCGGCACCGAAGCCACGCTGATGGCGTTGCGGTTGAGTCGGTTGCACACGGGCAAGCCGAAGTTCCTCAAATTCCAGGGCCACTTCCACGGCTGGCACGACTACGTGACGGTGAGCAGCGACCCGCCCTACGACGCCCCCGGCGTCCCCGGCGTGCCCGACGCGGTGAGCGACCTCTGCGTCGCCATCCCGCCGAACGACCTGAACCGCGTCGAAGACGCATTGAAGAAGGACGACGGTATCGGGTCGGTGATCCTGGAGCCGACCGGCGGGCACTGGGGGGCGGTGCCCATCCGCGGCGAGTTCCTGAAGGGACTGCGAGAGATCACGACTCGCCTCAACCGCCTGCTGATCTTCGACGAAGTGATTACCGGCTTCCGCATCTCGCCCGGTGGGGCACAGGCGTACTACGGCGTGACGCCCGACCTGACCGCGATGGCGAAGATCCTCGCGGGCGGTTTACCCGGCGGGTGCCTGGCGGGGCGGGCCGACATTCTGGCGTTCATCGAGCCGCGACCGGGCAAGCCGAAGATGAAGCACCCCGGCACGTACAACGCCAACCCGCTCTCGGCCTCGGCCGGCATCGCCACGCTGAAGCGCATCGCGGCGGGTGGCGTGTGCGAAGCCGCGAACACGTCGGCGCGCACCTTGCGGAACGAACTGAACCGCATGTTCGCCGGCAACGGGTTCCGTTGGGCCGCCTACGGCGACTTCAGCATGGTGCGGGTGATCCCCGGTGCCACCGCCCCGGCCGATGCGGGGGAGAACGACGGGTTCATCCCGTTCGGCAACGACGTGAACACGCTCGACGGCCCGAAGAACACGAAGCAGGTGATGGCGATGCGGCAGGGGATGCTGCTGAACGGCGTGGACTGGTGGGGCTTCGCCGGCATGACCAGTTGCGAACACACCGCGGGCGACGTGACGACGACCGTGGTCGCCATGCGTGAAACGCTGACGGCGATGGCGGAGGAGGGGCTGGCGTGAACAGCGAGCAGCGGGGCGAACGCCGACGCAAACGGGCGTGGTGGTGGGGCGTGATCGCCGGCCTTGTGGCTGGGCCACTCCTCGTCTGCTCGGGCCTCTGCCTCCGTCCGATTTGGGCACCCGTGTGGCCGGAGATGGCGTCGCACCTCGCACCCTCCGAGAGCGATTTCGACCCGCCTCCTGCACCCTTCGATCAGCGAAAATGGCAGCGGGGTTACTCCACCGACCGGATCGCGATGGGGAAGGGGATGGAGGCGAACGGCACGCTGATCGGAATGCGGCGGGGCGAGGTCGTGGGGATGCTGGGTGCGCCGAAGATTGAGTACGACGAAGACGACGGCGGTCGACAGCTCCGGTGGCACCTGGGCGAGCAACCAGACCCATTCTTCCTGTCCTGGATCTCGACGTTCATTGTCGAGGTGGATCACGCCTGCAAGGTGGTCAAGGCGTGGGTGTACGTCCACGACTGACCTGCGGTACAATTCTGACACCCCGCGAGGAGCGAGCCATGACGACCGGAGACCTTGAAGCACGGCTGGCGGCAGTGGAAGTTGAACTCCAACGGTTGCGGCAACTCACCAACCTGCCGCCGAAATCGTGGCTCGACCTGTACGGCGCGTACGCCGACGACCCGACGTTTGAAGAAGCCATGCGGCTCGGCCGCGAAGAGCGCGAGCGGGTGAACCGCGAGTCGCTGGAGGAGTTGGACCGCGAAGAAGCGGCCACGAAACCGAAACGGGCCAAGAAGCCGGCCAAAAAAACCACCAATCGGCGAGGGCCGAATGCTCGTACTTGACACCGATACCCTTTCGCTCATCCAGTCGGCGTCGAGTGCGGCCGGCCGACGGGTGCGAGACCGCATCAAGGCCAGCGGCCGTCGAGACGTGACCACCATCGTCACGGTCGCAGAGCAACTGCGCGGACGACTGGCCTACTGCGCCGGCGCAAAAACGGTCGAAGAGTATGTTGAAGCCGTCCGCCGATTGCACACCGCATTCCGGGACCTTCAGGGGCACACCATCCTTGACTTCGACGCCCGTGCGGCGGCCGAGTTCAAGAAACTGAAGGCGGCGAAGGTGCGGGTGGGCACGATGGATTTGCGGATCGCGTCCATCACGCTGGCCGTCGGCGGCAAGCTACTGTCGGCCAACCTGTCCGACTTCCGCAAGGTGCCGGGGTTGGACGTGGAAGACTGGTCGGCGTGAAATCACTTCCCCAGCGCTTCGCGGAACAGCCCGGTCAGGCTGCGGTCTTTCGGCGGGGTCGCGGGCACGTCCGTCGGCGGCGGGGTGGTCGGGATCTCAGCGGGCGGGCCGAAGATCATGTCGCGCAGGTTCGCCGGCTGGGTCGCTCGCGGGGAGGCGGTCACGCCCTTCGCCACCGCCGCCCGTGCCGCGGCGAACACGTCCGCCTCGCTCATCTCCTCGTACTTCACCGCCGCCACATCGCCCTCGGGTTTCTCCTTCTCTTTCTCCTTCGGCGCGGGCTTCTCCGGCGGCTCCTCCGCCTTCGCCGGCTGGCAGGTGTTCAAACACTTCTCCAGCGCCAGCAGCGCCGTCATCCGCACCCGCTCGGACTCCTCGGCCAGGTTGCCGTCCTTGTCCGACATGGTCACCACCACCGTCAGCGCCTTCATCACCTTCGGCGTGCAGCAACAACCCGACAGCAGCGCCTTCGCCGCGGCCCACCGCACGCACTCGCTCCGCTCCGCCCGCAGCGCGTTCAGGATGGCCGCTTCCGCTTCGGGGTAACGGCGACAATCCTGCTTGCTCAGGAACTCCAGGTCGGCGATCTTCGCTTTGGCTTCGGCACCGTCGGCCGCGATCTTGGCGGCGGCACCGCCGGCGGAGTCGGCCGGCAACTTCTGCTTCGCCGGGTCGTTCGCCCCGACCGGCTTGAGGATGCCGCCGGTCAGCGCTTCGGCCGGCTTCAGCAGTGCGTTCACCATCTGGCCGAGGGGCGACTTGGCGAAGTTGGCCAACCGCTGGGCGCGCTGCTCGGGCGAGCGGCGGACGCGGCCGAACAACCCCACTCGCGGGGCGGGTGCGGCGGCGGCCGGCGCTTGGGCGGCCACGACGGCGGCGGTCGGGTCGGCGGGCGTTGCCACCGGCGCGACCGCGCACCCGCTGACGAGCAGCACCAGCAGCACGGCAACAGCAACGACGACCCGACGCATCGGCACGAACCTCCGGTTCCACATCACCGTTTTCGGCCATCCCGCCGCGGTCGCTCCACCGAATCGGCACATTCGGCAAAGTCTTCCCCGTTTCACCGCCGATACCGGAAGGGATGAAAAGTCAGTCCGACCACCCGCCGACGCCACGCCGAGCCGCCCGATGGGTGGTGCTGATCGCGTTCGTGATCGTCGGATGCCAGACGACACCGCAGCCGACGACGGCCCCGCTGCCCCGCGGGCAAGCGCCGACGCCCGACCCGTTCCCGGCGGTCGTCATCCCGCTCGCGGATGATGAGATTGCAACGGATGCGGTGGGCGTTTCGGTTGTAGGGAAAACCCCGGTCGAGGTTGGTGCGGAGGACCTCACCCCCCGTCCCCCTCTCCCAGGGGAGAGGGGGTGTTCAATGGGGGGGCGTCTCGGGCACGAATCCCAGCCCCTCAGACCTTCGCAGGTTGAACACCCCCACTCCCCTGGGAGAGGGGGACGGGGGGTGAGGTCGAGTCAACCCGCACCCACCGAAGCGGAACCCATCCTGCCGTCGGTGTTCGACTCGCCCGCGGACGAGCCGACGACGAAATCCACTGTGCCCGCCACGCCCCCCGAGTCGCTGCCGCCGCTCGCGCTCACGCCGGTGACGATCGAACCGCCGCCCCCGATCGTCACACAGCCGGTCGGCCACCGCCGCATCCCGACGGGCGAGTCGGGGGCGTTCACCGGCGTCGTGTCGAAGGGGTGTTCGACGTGCGGCGGGGCGGGCGGCGGGTGCAACCAGTGCGAGCCGATGCCGCAGACGGGGTTCGCCACACGGCTGGTCGGCCTGATGTACGAAACGCTCTGCTGCCCCGACCCGTGCTACCAGCCGAAGTGGATGCCGCTCGCCGACTCGGCGTTCTTCACCGACAGCGCCCGGCCGGTCAGCCACACGCGGCTGCGGTGGGAGTACGGGCACGAGGCGCGGCTGATGGACCGGGCGGAATACTTCTGGGCGCGGTCCGACGGCAACGGCAAAGGGCTGCGCCCGAACGGCGCACCGGGCATCCCGCGACTGGACTATCACGAGATCAGCCAGTACACGGAGACGGCGGCCGGGCCGGGGTTCAGCGCGTTCGTCAGCACCCCGTACCGCTCGGTGAACCCGACGTTCAGCGACCCGCCGAGCGCGGCCGGGTTCGGCGACATCAGCATCGGCACGAAGAGCGTGCTGTTCGACAGCGAGCTGTTCCTGCTCACGTTGCAGATGAAGACGACCCTGCCGGTCGGCCAACCGGCGAAGGGGCTGGGCACCGGGCACGTGAGCTTGGAACCGTCGCTGTTGTTCGGGTTACGCACCAGCCCGCACAGCTACCTCCAGGGGCAGATCGCAGAGTGGATCCCGCTCGGCGGCGACCCGACGTATTCCGGGGCACTGCTGCACTACCACCTGGCGTACAACCACACCCTGTGGCAGCCGATTCAGGCCGTGCAACTGGTCGGCACGTTCGAGGTCCACGGGTGGTCGTTCCAGGACGGCGGGTACACGCACCCGGACGGCCGCTTCCGCCCGGCGAGCGGGTTCACGCAGGTGCAAATGGGGCCGGGCGTGCGGCTGTTCTTCTGCGACAAGTACGACTTCGGGGTGGGCACCAATTTCGGCGTGAGCGGACTGAACAGCGTTCAGGACACGTACCGCTTCGAGATGCGAGTGCGGTTCTAGAGCATTTTCAGGGAGTTCGTTGCGACCTTGTAGGGCGAGACGGGCGCAGCCCGGCGACCCCCGCCGAACCTGTGCGCGGCGGGGGTCGCCGACGAAGCGTCGGCTCGCCCGCCCTACCTCGAACAGCCTTCCGCCACAACGAGCGGACTGAAAATGCTCTCGCAGGGCGGGTCGAGCGGCGGATGCAAGCACCTGGCCGTTGATGCCGACACCTCTTCACCCCGCCGCACCAAAACGGCGGGTCGTCGCGGCCGGCGGATGTGGTCAACTCTTCGACACTCGGGACGCTCGCCGTTCTCGCCGCTCGACCCGCCCTACCAGAGCAGCGGTCTGGTAGGGCGGG
>JANNVG010000386.1:0-3652 GCA_031414395.1 Fimbriiglobus sp. | reverse complement strand
CCCCGCCAACTGTTCGCCGGGTCGGACGGCCCACACGCTGGCCCGCGACAGCAACAGATCACTGCACCCTGGTGTGAGCCCCCGCCGGCAGCTTTAGGCGAACTCGGCGATAAAGCTGGCGGAGGCCTCGGCCATCAGGTCTTTCGTAAGATTCAGAGGCTGCCGTCTGTATCGGCAAATGGACTGGACCGTTTCCAACAAATCCCGACAGTCGGACGCCCGCGGCACGCGCCCGCGGTTGTAGTACCGCTCGTACAGGTAGTCCACGGCCTCCGCGTTGAAGGGCATGTCGAGCCGCTTGCACACCGAGGCGAAGATCTTCTCGTACACGTCCCGCTGCGGGGCCAGGATGCCCACCTTGTGCCGAATCCGCCGCAGGAAGGCGTCGTCCACCAGTGCCTTCGGGTCGAGGTTCGTGCTGAAGATGATGAGCTGCTCGAACGGCACCTGGAACTTCTTGCCGGTGGCCACGGTGAGGAAGTCGTGGCGGTCTTCGAGGGGCAGAATCCAGCGGTTCAGCAGGTCTTTCGGGGACACCAACTGGCGGCCGAAGTCGTCGATCAGGAACACCCCGCCGTTCGCCTTGAAGTGGATCGGCGCCTGGTAGAAGTTGGCGTCCTTGTTGAACCGCAGGTCGAGCATCTCCAGGTTCAGTTCGCCGCCCACCACGATCACCGGGCGGCGGATCTTCACCCACCGCTCGTCTTGTGCGCCGTCGCTCAGCAGGCGGCGGACGGTCATGTCGGCGTCGTCGGTGAACTCGTTGGCCGAGTCGTCGATGGTGTGCAACGACGGGTCGTACATGGTGACGACGTTCCCGTCGGCCACGAAGGCGTGCGGGATGTAGATGCTGCCGCCGGCCGAGTTCATGTACTCGCCGATGGCCCGCGCGATGGCCGTCTTGCCGTTCCCCGGCGGGCCGTAGATGAACACGCTGCGGCCGGAGATGATGGCCGGGCCGATGGCGTTGAACAGCTCCTCGCGGATGACCAGGTGGCGGAACGGCGCCTTCAGCACCTCCGGGTAGCAGTTCAGCCCCGTCACGGTCTGGCGGTAGCACTGCTCGACGTAATCGTCGAGCGGCACCGGCGCCGGGCCGACGTACGCGCACTGCTTCACCAGGTCCGTCCCGCGACTCCGCCCGCGGTCGGTCAGCGAGTAGCGGTAGCTCACCTCGCCCACCAGGTCGCCGCCGTCCACCTGAATGCACTTCTCGCTCTTCAGGAACTGCAACGGCTCGCGGATGATCTTGAACGGCAGGCACAGGAACTTGGCCAGGTCGCGGCCCACCTGCGGCCCGCGGAAGTAGATGGTCCGCAGGATCATGTCGGCGACGAACGCGGCCGTCAGCCCGGCGTCCTTGAGCGATTCGGGGGTGGCGGGGGCTTCGGGGGCGGGGTTGGCGTCCCAGTCGGCCATCACCGGGCGGGCGTGCGGGGGCATCGGGGTGCGTCTCGGGGTGCGGGCGGCGAAGTGTAGAACAGGGAATGGAACCGCGACCGACAGGGAGCGGGTGGGGTGTGAGGGACCGGCGGACTCACGTCGCGCCGCCCGCCACGGCACGGTCACTTCCGCCACTTGCCGGTGAACACGATGAGCAGGATGCACACCAGCCCGACGCCCAGCGCGATGAGCACCACGCTGTCGGCGTTCCCGACCAGGCCGGTCCAGTACTTCACGAACCCGTCGGCGTAATCGGATGCGAACATGGTGCGTCTCACGATGGAAGACTGGAACCGCGACTGGCAGTGAGCGGGTGCAATTCCGCACCCGCTCACTACCGTTCGCGGTTCAAGTGCGACTACTACCGCCCGCCGGTGCCACCGCCGCCGGTGCCACTGCCACTGCCACCACCGCCGGCGCCGCCGCCCTGCGCGGGGGCGCCCGGCGTCGGGGTCACGCCCAGCGTGTTGCTGGCGACGCCGCCGCCCGCGCCGGCCGGGTTGCCGCCGCTGATGCCGCCGCTGATGCCGCTGCGGAACTGCTGCCGCAGCCCGCGGACGGCCGTCGCCGGGCCTTCGGCGTTGATGGTCGGGTCGTCGATGTCGATGGCCTGCACGCTGAACGCCGTGCCGCGGCTGGCCGGGCGGGCGTTCAGGTAGGCGATCACGGCGCTCGCCCGCTTCTGGTCCAGGTCGTTGCGGGCCACCACCGTCTTCTCGGGCGCCTTGTCGTCGTACACCACGTCGTTCGACGTTTGCAGCAGCACGCTGCCGTTCGGCGACGGCATCTTGCGGGCCAGTTGGTCCAGCTTGTTGCGGCCGACCCCGTTCAGCTTCTCCGACCCGTTGTCGAAGTAGGTGTTCAGGATCACGTCGTTCACCACGGTGGCGTTGTTCTGCTGCACCTCGAACGGGTGCAGCACCGCCTGCCGCGCCAGGTAGCCGTTCCGCTCCGGCCAGCCGTTGTTGTTGTTCACCTTCTGGAACTCTTCCTGCACGTTCGGGGCGGTGCAGCCGATCGCCCCCAACACTCCCGCCGCCAACACCGCCACCAGCGCATTCCGGGTCTTCCCAGTCATCGCACTCTTCCTCCGTGAAGGGACCGGGGGCATCCTACCCCCTTTCTCCGGGCATCATCTCTTTCGGCATTACCCCATCTTGCTCAACAGGTTCTTCTGAATCTGAATCGCGGCCGGCCCGACCAGCACCACGAAGATGGCCGGGAAGATGAACAGGACGAGCGGGAAGATGAGCTTCACGGCCGTCTTCGCCCCCTCCTCCTCGGCCCTCTGGCGGCGGCGGGTCCGCATCGAGTCCGACTGCACCCGCAGGGCCTGGGCGATGCTCGCCCCGAAGCGGTCGGCCTGGATCAGGATGGCGGCCAGGCTCTTCACGTCGTCCACGCCCGTCCGCACGCCCAGGTCGTGCAGCACCTCCCGCCGCGGCCGGCCCATTTGCAGTTGCAGGTTGGCCAGGGCCAGTTCCTCGCACATCACCTTGGCGTGGTCCTTCATCTCCTCGGTCACTTTCCGCATCGCCGCGTCCAGGCCGAGGCCCGACTCGACGCACACCACCAGCAGGTCGAGGGCGTCCGGCAGGGTCATGAAGATCTGCTGCTTCCGCTCCTTGATGAGCAGCCACAGGGCGATGGGCGGCAGGTAGAAGCCGGCGCACGTGGCCAGGCCGATCTTCCACAGGGCTTCCAGGCCGAACCCCCAGATGGCCAGGCAGGTGATAGCGGCCGGCAGGGCGATGACGCCCAGGCACACCAGCCGCAGGCCCAGGTACACGGTGGGGGCGCTCTCGCTGCGGAAGCCGGCGTTCGCCAGCTTCACCCGCAGGCCGTTCTTCTCCAGGTCGGACTTCGGCTGCATGGACACGCCCAGCTTGCTGAAGGCGTCCTTCAGGCCGGCGAACTTCTGCCGCGACTCGGCGTTCGCCAGCTCCAGCTCCATGAGCGACTTGGGCCGCCCGATGCGGTCCAGGCGGTCCTCGGCGTTGCTGTTCCGCTTGCTCAGGAACGACAGCAGCCAGAACACGCCGCACACGATGGCGCCGAACACGAAGAGGGGCAGCAGCGTCTCGGCCGAAATGAACGCGAACGGGGTCACGGGAGGTCTCCAGCAGTGGCCGCGGGGTGATGATTCGGGGTGCTCACGTCCGGGCGAGCGGGGGGCGTCAGCCCCCTGGTTGTTTCGGTGCCTCGGTGG
>JANNVG010000385.1:0-4936 GCA_031414395.1 Fimbriiglobus sp. | reverse complement strand
AAACTGTGTCGGCGCCCCCCCGCGCCGGGCGGCGACAAATTTTGGAGACACCCCGGATGCGCCCCAACCACCCCCACCCACGCCCAAGTATAAACCACCCCCCCAGCGGGGCCCGCCGAACCCCCCGCCAGCCCGCCCGGGGGTTGTTGATTACTTGGGAGATGGTGGGGGTGGGTTGGGCCCATCAGGGGAGTCACCTAAAAATTTCGCCGCCCCGGTCGGGGGGGCGGCGACACAGTTTAGATGATCGCCTTGATCGGCTCGGCCCCTTCGACGCCGACCAACTTCTGATCCAGGCCGCCGTAGAAGTAGCTCAGCTTGTTCGGGTCGAGGCCCATCTGGTTCAGCACGGTGGCGTGCATGTTCTTCACGTGGAACTTGTCGCCGACGGGTGTCGCGCCGAGTTCGTCCGTCTCGCCCACGCTCGTGCCGCCCTTGATGCCGCCGCCGGCCATCCACATGGTGAAGGCGTAGCTGTTGTGGTCGCGGCCGCTGCCGGTGGCGTACTCGGCGGTCGGCTGGCGGCCGAACTCGCCCCCCCAGATGACGATGGTGGAGTCGAGCAGCCCCTGGCGTTTCAGGTCTTTCAGCAGGCCGGCGATGGGCAGGTCGGTGTTGCCGGCGTGCTTGTTGTGGTTCTTCTCCATGTCGCTGTGCGCGTCCCAGTTGTCGTCGTTGTGCGCGCCGCCGGAATAGATCTGCACGAACCGCACACCCCGCTCGACCAGCCGGCGGGCGAGCAGGCACTTGCGGCCGAAGTCGCTGGTCCGCTCCTTGGTCGGCCCCTCGATGCCGTACATCTCCAGCGTCTCCTTCGTCTCCTTGCCGAAGTCCACCGCCTCGGGTGCGTGCTGCTGCATCTTGAACGCGAGTTCGTAGCTGGCGATGCGGGCGGCCAGCTCGCTGTTGTCCGCCCGGCCCTTCAGGTGCTCGTCGTTCTTCTCCTTTAGGCGGTCGAGCAACTCCCGCTGCTGCTCGCGCGTCACGCCCGGCGGCGGGGCCAGGTCGAACATGGGCGTGCCGCTCGCCTTCAGGTTCACCCCCTGGTAGCTGGCCGGCATGTAGCCGCTGCTCCAGTTCTTCGGCCCGCTGATCGGCCCGCCGGTCTTGTCCAGCATGACCACGAACCCCGGCAGGTTCTCGTTCTCGCTGCCCAGGCCGTACGTCACCCAACTGCCCATGCACGGCGAGCCGCTCAGCAGCTTGCCGCTGTTCATCATGAGCATGGCCGAGCCGTGGATGGGACTCTCGGCGTACATGGAATGCACGAACGCGATGTCGTCCGCCCGCTCGCCCACGTGCGGGAACAGGTCGCTCACCCGCTTGCCGCATTTGCCGTAGTTCTTGAACTTCCACCGCGGTTCGACGATGCGGCCTTTGCTCTTGTGCCCGCCGCGGCCGAACGTCTTCACGTCCACCGTCTTCCCGTCCATGCCGACCATCTTCGGCTTCTCGTCGAACGTGTCGATGTGACTCGGCCCGCCGTACATGAACAGGAAGATGACGGCTTTGGCCTTGGCCGGCATCATCGGCTTCTTGGGGGCCATCGGGTTGGCGAACGGGGCCGGCTTGACCTCGTTCGCCGCAGCGGTGCCGAAGAACCCGTCCTTCGACAGCATCCCGGTGAGGGCGAGGCCGGTGAACGCACCGCCCGTCTGCCAGAGCATTTCCCGCCGCGTGCGGCCACAGAACTGAGATGCCATGTGAGGTCTCGGTGGGTGGGTTAGTTCCAGATTTCCAAACTCAGGCCCGGCACCTGGGTGAAGTCGCGGGCGTTGCGGGTGACGACGGTGGCGTTCACGACCAAAGCAATTGCGGCGATGCGGAGGTCTTGCGTACCGATGCGGACCTTCTGTGCCCGCAGGCGGGTGAACTCGGCGTCCGCCGCCGGCGTGTACGTCAGAATGCGGTAGGCGGCGAGTTGGACGAACCGCCTCTGAAAGATGTCGTACACCCGCGGCAACGGCACCTTCCCTCTTCCCGCGGCAGCCGTGCGGAGCGCGTTCAGTTGACCGCGCACGACCTCTTCGACCGAGACGATGGAGATCGACTGTGCGGACAGGGGAATCGTGGCCGCGCGAGCGACCACCGCCGGCACCCCGGTTAGCAGGTCGCTGAGGATGTCGGTATCAAAGATTCTCATTCGGGGAACTCCGCGGCTTTCAGTTCATCCCGGTAACGGTACGCCTCGGCGACGACCTGCCGCATCAACTCCTTCTCGTCCTCGTCCGCTTCGGTCGGCGACGGCAGAGGGGCGACCGCCATCGGCACGTCCACGACCACCAGTTCGCCGCCGCGGGCGATCCGCGCCAACTCCCGCTGGAGCGCGGCGACGGCGGCCGACGCGGTGTCGCCATCCATCTGGTAGCGGTCGCTGTCGCCCAGTCGGGCGACGAACCGGCCGTTCTCCGGCCGCACGCTGATGAGCACTTGCATTGCGTTCCTCCGGGTCAGTCCACGTACACGAACTCGTTCGCGTTCAGCAGGAGCAGGGCGTACTGCTGCATCGCCTTCGCGTCGGTCAGCTTGTGCTTCTCCTTCAGCTTGGCGATGAACGTCACGTCCTTCTCGACTTCGGCGGCGGGGGGCACGCGGCCGGTGGTCAGGCGGATGCCGCGGTCCACCTGCTGACTCACGTCGCCGCCGGCGTCCTTCGCCATCCGCTTCGCCAGCAGTTCGGCCTGCTCGTTGGTGAACTCGCCGTTCAACATGCCCAGCGCCTGCGTCGGCACGGTGGTGGTGTACCGCACCGGGCAACTGTTGTCGGTGTCGGCCTGGTCGTGGTTCGCCAGGATGGGCACCTGGATGCTCCGCTTGACGAAGGCGTACACCGTGCGGCGGGTCATCTCCTCCTTCGACGAGTCCGGCCAGTGGTTCTTCTTGTCCCCGAACGAAATGCCGGCCAGCACCTCGGCGCTCAGCTTCGGGTACATGCTCGGCCCGCCCACCTTGCTCGTGTTCAGCTCGCCGCTCGCGGCGAGGATGCTGTCCCGCACCTCTTCCGACGTGAGCCGCCGCATGTTGAACCGCCACAGGTACGTGTTCGCCGGGTCGGCCTTCATGTTCGCGGCGTGGGCGGTGGAGGCCCGCTTGTATGCGGCCGAGGTCATCATCAGCCGGTGCATCCGCTTGATGGTCCAAGCACCGCCACCCCCGACCTTGCGGTCGGGGTTCGTCGGGTCCACGAACTCGGCGGCCAGCCAGTCGATCAGTTCGGGGTGCGTGGGCTGTTCGCCGAACTTGCCGAAGTCGTTCGGGGTGGGCACCAGCCCCTTGCCGAAGTGCCACGCCCACAGGCGATTGACTAGCACGCGGGCGGTCATCGGGTTCTTCGGGTCGGCGATCCAGTCGGCCAGCACCGTCCGCCGGCCGCTGCTCTTCACCCCTTTCAGCACGGGCGGGATGGTCGGGTCGGGCAGGTTCAGCACGGTCGGGAAGCCGGGCTTCACCTCGGCCCCGTTGGCGTGCGGATTGCCGCGAATGTTGACGAACGTGGGCGGCGGGGCGGGGTCGTTGTTGTTCACGCTGAGCGCCAGTTCCTGGGCCGGCACCGGCTTCTTCCGCAGGTCGTCCGCCTGCCGTTTCAGCTCGGCGTACTCCTTCTTCTGGTCCGCCGTCAGGAACGTCGGCACCTTCTTCACCACCTGCGGGCGGTCCAGCCCCTCCGACGCCCGCTGGTCTTCGGCCGGCATTTTCTTGATGGCCGCGTCCTCGATCACCGTCATCTGACGGGTCAACTCTTCCACCTTGCTCATCCGCTCGGCCAACTCCTTCTCGTACACCTTCCGCCGCTCGAACGCGGTGACGTCGGTCTGGTTGGAAGTGGACTTCACGTTGCGGTCGTTGCTGTACTCGCGGATGTCGCGGACGAAGGCCACCATTTTGTAGTAGTCGTCGGCCAGGATGGGGTCGCCCTTGTGGTCGTGGCAGCGGGCGCAGTTGAGCGTCATCCCCAGGAACGCCTGCCCGGTAATGCTCACGATGTCGTCGTACCCGTCGAACTTGGCTTGCAGCGGGTCGGCCGGTTCGTCGTCCCACACGCCCAGGCGGAAGTACCCGGTGGCGATGACGCCGTCGTTATCGTCCTCGTTCTTCTTGGGCAACTCGTCGCCGGCGATCTGCTCCCGGATGAAGCGGTCGTACGGCTTGTCGGCGTTGAAGCTGCGGACGACGTAATCGCGGTACCGCCAGGCGTTCGGCTTCTGGCCGTCCCGCTCGTACCCGTTCGTCTCGGCGAACCGCACCACGTCGAGCCAGTATTTGCCCCACTTCTCGCCGTACTGCGGGCTGGCCAGCAGAGTGTCGAGCAACTTGTCCCACGCCTTTGGGTCGGCGTCCTTCATGAAGCTGTCGATCTGCTCGGGCGACGGCGGCAGGCCGGTCAGGTCGTAGTACGCCCGCCGCACGAGCGTGGCTTTGTCCGCTTCCGGCAGCGGGGTCAGCTTCTTGTCCGCCAGCTTCTTGCCGATGAAGGCGTCGATGGGGTGAACGTCGGACTTCGGCGGCGTCGGCCGCTTCACCGGCTGGTATGCCCAGTACGCCTTCTGCTCGGCGGTGAATTCCTTCTTCTTCGGCGCTTCGGCCACCGCCTCGCCGACCAGATCCGCCGGCACGGGCAGCCCTTGCTCCACCCACTTGGTGAGTACGGCGATGTCGGCGGCGGGCAGCTTGCCGCCCTCCGGCGGCATGGCGTACCCCTTCTTCGTGTGGTTGATCGCCTCGACCAGCAGGCTCTCTTTCGCCTTGCCCGGCACCGCCGCCGGCCCGGTGTCTCCGCCGCTCAGCACCGCCCCGCGAGTCCGCAGGTCGAACCCGCCCTTCAGCTTCTTCGGGTTGTCGCCGTGGCACTTCAAGCAGTGGGCCTTCAGCACCGGGGCCACCTGATCGGAGTAAAACTTCACCTGCTCGGGGGTGAAGGCGGGCTTCGGGTCGGCGG
>JANNVG010000384.1:0-2937 GCA_031414395.1 Fimbriiglobus sp. | reverse complement strand
TCTCCGCCAGTTTCAGCGTCTTGATCGCCTTGCCGGTCTCCGACTTCTCCTTGATCTTCGCCTGCGTCAGCTCGCTCTCGCTCGCCTTCACCAGACTCTCCGCCTTCTGCAACTCCACCCGCTGTTTGTTCAGCAGCTTGGTGATCTCGTCGGCGTCCAGTTGGGCCACCACGTCGCCCTTCTTCACGAACGTGCCTTCGGGGATGATCGACACCAGCTTGCCCACGCCTTCCAGTTCGTTGATGACGCTGATGGCGTCGATGGCTTCCAACTCGCCCTTCTCGGTGACGGTGACGACCAACTCGCCGCGGGTGGCGGGGGCGGTCAGCGGCAGGTCCACGGGCGCCAGGGCGGCGCTCACGAGCGGCACGCCGAACACCCCGCCGGCGATCAGGGCGGCGAGTACGCCGGCGGCGATCAGCCCGCGGACGAGCCAGCGGCTACTTCGGCGGCGGGTCGGGCTGGGGTGCGACATTGGTGGGAAGCCCTCGGTCGTCGAGCGTGAGTGCTTCTAAGTTTAGCAGAAGTTGAACACGAAGTTGCTCGTACCGAATGAACGTGCCGGCCAAATTGTTGCGGGCGGCGTTCAGTTGCGCCAGCGCCTGCAACGTCCGCAAGGTCGGGTCGCCCCCGCCGCCCTGCTGCTGGAGTTTCGGCGGCGCGTTCAACAGAATCCGCTCGTTCGCCACCTGCCGGGCGGCGGCGATCAGTTGCTGGCGGGCGATCTCGAAGCTGAGCCGTGCTTGCCGCAGGCTCCGCAACGTCAACCGCACCTCCTGCTCGATCTGGTCGCCCTGGTCCATGTACGCCCGGCGTGCCTGCTGGTAGGCGATCAGGGCGACACGATACTGGTTCCGCTCGGCCAGTCGGTTCAGCGGGCCGTCGAACTGAATGCCCACCGTCAGGCGGGTGAAGCGGGTGTCGAAGGCGAGCGGCTGCTTGGCGTCCGGGGCGGTGTTCAGCGCCACGGTCGAAGTCAGCGTCAGGTCCGACTTGAGCGCGTTCGCGGCGACGATCACCCGCCGCCACGCATCCGTCACGCGGGCCTTCTGGTTCATCAGGTCGAGGCGGCCGGCCTTCGCCTCGGCGATGGCGGCCTCTTCCTCGGTCGGCACGGCGGGCAGGTCGATGCGGTAGATGCGGGCGAGCGTCTGGGCGTTGGTGGCGTCGTCCAGCACTTCCACCAGCTTCTTCGTGTCGCGCACCAGCAGTTCCCACCCCTCTTTGCGGGTGCCGCCGGTCACGTCCTTGCGGTGGGCCTTGATGTCGGCGGCGAGCGACTTGAGCGACTTCCGCCCGTCGTCGGGTACGTCGGCGTTGCGGCGGAACAGGTCGGCGGCGCGGTCGCGGGTGTCCTTGTCCTCACCCGCTTTCAACGGCCGTTCCGATTGCTCCTTCCACCGCGTCAGGTCGTCGCCCACGCTGTCCACCGCCCCGCCGGTGCGGTCGGCCAGCTTCGCCAGCGCGTCGAACGCCTTCTTGATGTCGTCGGCTTCCGGCAGGTTGGCCAACTCGGTGTTGCGGGCCTGCTCGAACGCGGCGAGGTCGGCCCGCAGCTTGTCCACCTCCAGGTCGAGCACGACGAACTGGTTCAGCGGTGCGTCGTCCAGTTCCATCTTCAACCGCGGGGGCAAGCCGAGCCGTCGCTTGAACTGATCGAGCGACGATTCCAGATCCACTTCCGCGTTCAGAATCTGTTGACGCGCCTGCAACAACCCCTGGAACGCCTGATCCACGTCCACCACGCTGCGGCGGTTGCCTTTGAAGGCGAACTCCGTGCGGGCGTAGTTCTCCTCCTGCGATTTCAGGTTCTCGCGGGCGTTCCGCAAGGCTTGCACTTGCAACAGCAGCCCCAGGTAGCCGTCGGGTTGCACGCTCACGCCGGCCCAGAACTGCTTGCGGAAGCGGGCGAAATCGCGGACGGCGTACAGCGTGTCGCGCTCGGCCTGCGTGAGCGATTCGAGCCGCACGTCGCGGCCGAACCCGCGCAGCAGCGGCTGAATGAGCGTGGCCGAGAGCGAGCCGTTCACCGTGTGCGTGCCGCCGGTGAACTCCCACACGAAGCTGTTGGCGAAGTTCGTCAGCAGTTGCCCGCCGGCCGGCAGGAAGCGGGTGAAGCCGAACCCGCCGGTCACGTTCAGCGTGTTCGACTCGGTGGGAAGGCTGCCCGACCCGACGCGGGTGAACGACGGCCCGATGCCGCCGAACCACTGCGTGGCGAACTCGAAGCGGTTGAGCGTGAGCGACAGGGCGACGAGGTACAGTTGCTCACGGGCGAGCTGGTAGTCGCGGCTGTTTAGCAGTGCCACTTCCGCCGACCGCTGCTGGTCGAGCTTCAACACGCCCTGCTCGTTCAGCCCGAGTGCGGTCTCCCAGCCGGGCGGTTCGATCTGATCCGTGACGCCGTATCGCCCCCACCGCTTCGAGCCTGTCAACCTGCCGGGTTGGGCCATGAACACGGCGGCGGCCGGGTCGTCGGGCGGCTTCGGCGAGGCGTCCGGGTGGAAAGGATCGGCGAGACGGGAGCCGGCTTGCGGGGTGAGGTCGGGGTTGCCGACGGCCGACGACGGCCCGAACGCGCGTTCGGAAACGAGCGGGTAGGTGTCGGTGTCGGCCTGCTGGCGGTACCACGACCGCGAGCACCCGACGGCGACCAGCGCAGAAAGTAGCCACAGCCCCCGCCGCACTGGACATCCCCCGGACCCCGCGGACGACGGGCCATACCCGCACGTGCGACTCGCGGCAATGCGGATCGGGTCGGCGGCGTTTGAGGCGCCGGCGCGACGTCAGCCCGCCGGTTCTGAAACCCACCGGCGGACTGACGTCGCGCCGTTCGCCTGAAGACTCGTCCGAGGGGGGTAGGGGGGGAAGCAGGGCTGTGCAGCGGTGCAGATGGGGTGGTTTGCGTAGGGTGGGTCCGAGCGAGCGGAGCGAGCC
>JANNVG010000383.1:0-5200 GCA_031414395.1 Fimbriiglobus sp. | reverse complement strand
GTCAGCCGCCTGGGTCGGAAAGCAACCCAGGCGGCTGACGCCGCCGGTTCACCACGACGCCCTCCTCCGCTCCCTCTTCGCCGCGTACCCCGACCGCCTCGCGCGTCGTCGCGGCCCGAACGACCGCCGTGCCCGCATGGTCGGCGGGCGCGGGGTGAAGCTGGCCCCGCAGTCGGGCGTCCTCGAACCGGAACTGTTCGTGTGCGTGGACGTGGACGCCGGCGGGGTGGAGTCGCTTGTGCGACTCGCATCCGGTGTGCGGCGCGACTGGCTGCCGGCCGATCAACTCGTCACCTCCCACACGGTGATCTTCGATGACGAGTCGGAAAAGCTGTTCGCCCGCAAGCAGACCCGGTTCGCCGACCTGATCCTCGACGACACGCAAGGCCACTTCGCCGACGAAGCCCACGCCGCCGACGTGCTGGCCGCCGCGTGCGTGCGGCTGTGGGCGAAGGCGGCACCGTCGCCCGACTCGCCGGCGGGAAGTTTCCTGTTGCGGGTGCGGTGTTTATCCGAGTGGCTGCCCGACGCCGGGTTGCCGACCTTCGACGATGCGACGTTGCAGGCGATGCTGCCGGAGGTGTGCCGCAACCGGCGGAGTGTGGACGCGGTGCGCTCCGGCCCGTGGCTCGACCACCTCCGCGGGGCGTTCAGTTATCAGCAGCTTCAACTGATTGACCGCGAGGCGCCGGAGCGGGTGGAGGTGCCGACCGGCAGCATGATCGCGCTGGAGTATCAGCCGGGTCGCCCGCCGGTGCTGGCGGTGCGCATTCAAGAGGTGTTCGGATTGACCGACACCCCGCGGGTGGGCGGCGGGCGGGTGAAGGTGCTGCTGCATTTGCTCGCCCCGAACCACCGCCCGCAGCAGGTGACGGACGACCTGGCCAGCTTCTGGGCGAACGGCTACCCGCAGGTGCGGAAGGAGCTGCGGGCACGCTACCCGAAGCACAGTTGGCCGGACGACCCGCTCACCGCACCGGCCGTCCGCGGGCCGAAGCGGAAGGGGTAAGGGGCGATCACGGCGAGTGGCCGTTGACACATATTCCGTGTGAACATCATGCCCTTCATGACTGCACTGCTCCGCGGAATCTCGGCCCGCCCTTCATACTCCCGCGCCAGCAACCGACTGCCCCGCCGACGTGGACACGATGACCAGACCGCCACCACGAACACCAAGCCGAGCGCGTCCATTAGCGCAGACCGCTTCCGGCAGCAGACGAAAGCGACCGGGAAAAGAGAAACGCGACGGAAACCCTTCCAGTGAAGGACTTCCGTCGCGTTCTGTCCGGTCCGGTGGTATCCCGCCCGAACGCTCCAATGACCCTGTGGGGATTCGAACCCCAGTATCGACCTTGAAAGGGTCGTGTCCTAGGCCTCTAGACGACAGGGCCGCTTGTCGAGTCACCGACCGTACCAGGACGATAGATTTTTAGGGGCCGGCGGGGGGGGCGTCAACCCGGATTCGGGGGGAATGCCCACCCCGTCAGGAGTACCGTGTTGATCGGCCTGCCCGTGCCCGCCACGCAGAAGGTCCGCGAAGCCGCTCACATCCGGTGTGGCAACACCCTGAGTGTTGCCGCGAATTGTAACAAGCGGGCGGGTGGCGCAAGCGGGGGGAGGGTCGGCGTTCGGTGGGCAGAACGACACCCCGCCCCTCTTCGGAGCCTCAGTCATGTCGAACCTGTCCCGCACGCTCGCCGTCGCCGCCGTCGCCCTGCTCGGGGCGTCCGTCGCCCCCGCCCAGACCCCCGGCCTGCGGGGGAACACGGGCGTGCGGACGGTGACCACCGTGTCGCCCGTCCCGGCCATGCAGATGCAACAGCAGCAGATGTGGCAGAACGCCTTCCTGCAAGCGCAGCTGTGGCAGATGTACAACCCGCCGGTGGTGATCGTGAACAACCCGTGGGCGTACTCCAACCCGGGCGTGAACTTCCACTCGAACGTGTGGGCGCCGGCGTACTCCACGCCCGGCACGATCTGGAACTCGAACAACTCCTTCTACCGCAACAACAACCTGAACTGGGGCAACCAGCCCGGCCTGTACCGCGCCTACCGGTAACGGACTTGTTCGCCCGAAGCGCGCGAGGGGCGAGCCACCTGTGCGGAACCGCAGGGGTGGCTCGCCCCTCGCGCGCGCTTCGGGCGAACCTGTGGTCGGGCTGGCATTCCCTTGTTGAATGTCCGGAACAGGTTCGCCGCCCGCCGCTGTTCGTCCACCGCAGTGAGCAGTGCCGCGAACGGCGTCAGGGTTTGGTCCATTGCAAGTGCCCGTCGTTGAGCCACTGGCTTCCACTCTTCAGGATACGCCCGCCACTAAAGCATTTTCAGTCCGTTCGTTGAGGCGGATCGCCGTTTGAAGTAGGGCGGCGGGGCTCGCGGCCCTTCGGACCTGCTCGGCCCGCCCTACGCAGTTGCGGGTCAAAACTTCTTCGTGGTGAACACGAACGCGGCGAGGCCGGCCACGCCCACGAACACGGCCACGAGTGCCACGTACCCGGCGAGCGTCCAGCGGCGGTAGCCGGCGTCGGCGGCATACGCATCCGGCGTCCAGGCGACCGCGGCTTGTGACCCTTCCACCTTCTTGAAGAAGTCGCGGGCGAACATCGCCTCGTTCGGATCCCGCACCGACCCGACCACCAGGTAGCACCCGCCGAACGTCGGCGCCTGTTCGCCGCCGGCCACGGCTTGCGACAGCAGCTTGCCCAGCGCCGGCCCGCGGCGGCTCGACTCGGTGAGGAACCGCACCGCCCCGGCGTTGTTGTCGGTGTCCTCCGCTCCCCCGCTCAAGCGGGTGTACTTCAACGCCCAGTACGGCATCAGCCCGCCGAGCACCCAGCCGGCGTTCCCTTCGATGCCGCGGGCCACCTGTTCCGGCCCGCCGTCCGGGTTGAGCGGGAACCCCTTGCCCAGCCGCTGGTTCCCCTTCTCCTCCCCGAACTTGTCGAAGAACCCGCCGCCGCCGGGCAGCAGTTCCATCCCGCCGAGCAGCCCGAACACCGGGAACCGCAGCTTCAGCGTGTGCTCGATCACACTCAAATCCTGGCGGGCGACCGACCCCCACTGGATCGCCCGCGATTCGTTCTCGAGCGCCGACATGGGCATCGCCAGAATCAGCCCGTTGACCGGGCACAACGGCCACCGGCTCGCCGCGATCTTCTTGCAGATGTACGTCAGCCGGCCTTCGGCCTCGCCCACCAACTCCGGGTTTTGCAGCACCGACACGGGGGAAGTCTTTCGCTTCGCGGACGCCTTCGGCGATTGCTCCGCCGGCCCGCCGGCCGACAGTTGGCGAATCTCCGCCTTCTCCGCGTCGGTCAGTTCCCGCCCCTCCGTCTTCGCCTTCTGGATGATCCGCTGGATCTTCCGCAGCCCGCCGCCGCCGGCCATGCTCGCCCCCATGCTGGCGCCCAGGCTCCCGCCCACGCTCTCGCCGTACCCGGCGCCGATGCTGGCGGTTCCGTAGGCGACCGATTGCCCGATGCCGACGCTCGCCATGCCGCTCTGGTAGCCACCGCCCCCGCCGGTCGAAGTGAGGTCCACAATGTCGCCGGCTTCCTGCACGCCGAGCAGGGTGGCCCCGGAGAGCGTGACGTAAATGGCATCCGCGTTGGCGAACACCCGCACGGCGGACTCGGACGGCGTGCCGCCGGCGACGGCCACCCCGCGGGGCAGGGCGCGGAACAGTGGCTCGAACCCGGTCGGCAGTTCGCCGATGACCAGGAACACGGGCGTGTCGCCGATGCCGATGCCGGCCCGCTGGAGGGCTTCGAGGGCGGTCGTCCAGGCGTCGTCCAGGTCGGGGTAAACGACGCTCGCCTGCTCGGGGGCGAGCTGCGCCCACAGCCACGCGGCGGCCCACATCAGCGCGTACAGGAGCAGGAGCAGGGCGGGCAGCCAGAACGGGCGGAACCAGTCGGGGGCCTTCTCCACCCAGGCGTACAGTTTGGTGAAGTTGTTTTGCAGGAAGTACGCGCCGACGAGGACCGCCGCCGCCAGCACCAGGTGCAGCACCCACGCCACCGCCACCGGGCGGGTGGGGCGGGCGAACATGGGCACGAAGACGCCGGCCGTCCACCGCAGGATGCCGCCGGCTTGTTCGGGTTCGGTCATGCCGGGGGAGCCTCGTAAACCTCGTTCCCACGCTCCGCGTGGGAACGTACTCGTCACGCTCCGCGTGCTGACACACGGGACGCGGAGCGTCCAAAGAACCGTTCCCACGCGGAGCGTGGGAACGAGGGCCTACCGCAGCCACAGGGCCAGCAGCAGCACGGTGGCGGGGATGGCGACCACCAGGCCGAGCAGCAGCCAGCGGGTCATCGCCTGATACCCCTTCACGCCGAGCAGCGGGGGCACGTCGGTCACGGGCGGCTTCTCGGCCGGGGCCGGCGGCTCTTTGCCCATCTGCCGCGTCACCCGCCCTTTGGCCGCACTCACCCACTCCTTCAGCACGTCCGGGGTGTCGGCCATTTCCCCGCGGAAGCCGAGCAGCACGCACAACAAGAACGCTTCCTTCGCGTCGCCCGCTTCGGGGATGGCTTCGGCGTGCCGGTCCTGTTGCCAGAAGTTGTGATACCGCACGTTGGTGCGGTACAGGGACAACTCCAACTTGTTCTCGTCCCACTCCCGCCAGCCGGCGTCGATGAGGATTTCATCCAGCCAGCAGGTGAGCGCGTAGCGGATGCCGAGGAACTCGCCGCCGCCGCCGCCGCCGCCGCGGTGGTCGGGGGCGAGGGAGTTGTGCGGGTCGTGGGCGGCGGTGCCCCACGGGGCGGGGGCGTTCGACGGGCCGAGCAGCGATTTGCACTTCGCTTGCTCCTGTCCGAGCGCCGGCCGCTGGCCGTTCCGCACCCGCTCCCGCAAGTCGAGGCCGTGCAGAATCACCGCGAACGTTTGCTGGGCGAGGTCCGGCCGCATGTCGCTCCCCTGGGTAGCCGGCATGATAGGCGTCCGCCGGCGGGTCGCCAATCAACCCCACACGGGGTATGCTGTTCGGCAGGCGGTTGCGGACATGAAAGCGGGGAAGACCTCACCCCCCGTCCCCCTCTCCATGTCATGGAGAGGGGGTGTTCAACACCACAGCCTTCATTCTTCGCCGCGAGCCGTGCGGGCGCCCAAAAAGTAGGGGGGGGGCGCCGGGCGGGGGGGCGACCACCCCCACAACCCCCAGGAAAACCCCCCCCCAGACAATGGGGGGGGGGGG
>JANNVG010000382.1:0-14746 GCA_031414395.1 Fimbriiglobus sp. | reverse complement strand
GCTGAAGCCGAAACATGTGGACGCCGAGTTCCAATATCACAATGCCGCTTAACACCACCTTGTGGGACAGTCACTAAGAACATCAAAACCACAATTGCCAGCATTATCCCACGAGTTGGAGTGGGGCACACTTCGCCACTGATCTTCCCTACATGCGAACCGCAAGAGGTGGCTTGCCTCTACGCCTCGATTTGCTCCTTCGTCTTCGACTATGTCTCGCGACAGAAGATCGGGGGCACGCACCTAACTTTCGGATTGATGAACCAACTCCCCGTTTTGCCGCCGTATACCTATGCCCAGCCGTGCCTGTGGGATCGCTCGCAAACGCTCACCGGATGGATCAAGCCTCGCGTGCTGGAATTGACCTACACCGCCCACGACCTGAAGCCATTTGCCGAAGATCTCGGCTGCACCGGCGACCCGTTTTTCTGGGACGATTCCCGACGGGCCGGAATCCGGGCTGAACTCGACGCCGCCTTCATTCACCTGTACGGCATCGGCGAGGCTGACGCCGACTACATCCTCGACACCTTCCCCATCGTGAAGTCGAAGGACGTAGAACGCTTCGGCACCTACCGCACGAAAGAAATGATCCTCGACTGCTACCGAAAGATGGCTGCCGGCAACTTTGTCTCGATACTGAACCCGTTGCCGGGTGTTGCCGTTGCCAAGCCGAAGGCCGCCATCCAGCGACTGTCGCGGCTGATCGTCACCATGCTCCAAGCGGCAAAGGCCGCAGGACTATCGACGACCCGGCAAGAACTGACACTCGGTCTGGCGCTATGCTTCAACCCTGCTGCTTGTAAAGCCGTACTCGGAAAGCCGCTCTCCACCGACGAGCAACAGCAACTCAACGACCTCCCTGAGTACGTGATCGGGCTGAACGAAATCCTGGTCCGTCAACTCGCCCAGGGGCTGATCCAGGAACACGAGGGTTTGTTCCTGCCCGGCTCGGCCGCGCGGCCTTTCAACCCGGCTCTACAAGCCGACAGAGAGGTGGTACAAGAAGTGATTCAAGCCGTATCAACGATGCAACCGATGGAACGGGCCAAATGGAGTGCGAAGGCCAATGCCCTCAACCCTGTTTCCTGATGAGATCGCCGACCCGCTGTCGCCGCTACCGACCGATCCCGTGTTTTGGGTTCGGCGGGTCGTGCTACTTGAAGACCGCACCTCCGCCGACCGCGTGATCCGCGACATTCCGTTTCGCCGAGGCTTGAACGTCGTCCGCGTCATCGACCGGCCGCAAGGGCAAGTCGGCAACGTCGGGCACAGCGTCGGAAAGACCCTCCTCACACGCTTCATCCGATACTGCCTGGGAGAGCGTTACTACGCGACCGACGAAGTCACCGAGCAAGTTGCCCACATCCACGCCAGCGGTTACGTCGTCGCGGAGGTTGTGATCGGGAAAGTCGGCTGGGTGGTTGCTCGCCCGTTCGCGGTCGGCGGAGACCTGAAGTCTCACGCCTGGCGCTCGGATCAATGGGCGGATGCACTCGATCCGGGTCGGAGTGGCGAACCGTTCGAGGAATTCGTCGAAGCGCTGTCGCAGGCTGTGGTCGGCCAATGGCCGGCCTTGCGGTTGCCGGGAGCTAAACGAGACGCCACTTGGCTCGACCTTTTGGGATGGCTGAGCCGGGACCAGGATTGCAACTTCACCCATTACAACGACTGGCGGTCCCAGGACGCCCACTCTGGCTCCAAGCGCCACACGCGGGACGACGCCAGCTTGATCGCTGCGTGGGGTCTGGGGCTGATCGATGCCACGGAGGCCGAGGGCCGAACGGCCCACCAGAAGCTGCTCGCCGACCGTGAAAAAGCAGAACGGGCACTCAGGACGGAGGACGCCGTCCAGACGGCCTCGCGGAGGGTTTTGGGAGACCGGTTTCCAGACTTGAGCCAGGAGACGGACAACACGATCTTCACCATGACCGCGGCCAAACAAGCGGGCGAGAAGGTCGAGCAACTTCGGGGTTTGCTGAAAGAAATCGAAGTCGCTAAGCCGTTGATGGAGATGAAGCAGACGGTAGCCGACCTCCGCAAGAAACAGTCGGAAGAGAGCGGCCTTTTGGAACGAATCAAAGGACAGGTTCAGGCGAAGGAAGGGCAAATCCAGAACGAGGAAGCCGCAAAGGACGACTTAAAGTGCCATTGCCCTGGGAAGCCGAGCGGCTGCCCGGTCAACCTCGGAAAGCGGGTTGGTGCCGATCCCACCCAATCGACGGCTGCCGGCGCGAGGCTCAACCGCGAGTTGACCGACCTCCGAAGGCGGCAATCCGAAGCCCAAGCCGTATTGGATGCTGTATCGGCCGAACTCGGGACCGCGGAAACGGCATACGACACCGCCGATGCCAAGCACCGAGACAACTTGCGAAAGCTCGGCGAAGACATCGGCCGCTGGGTGGCGCACTCCGAGGAGGTGAAGGCGTACAGCGAGTCCACCGCGAGGAGTGAGAAGGCCCAGCGGCGAGTGAAGAGATTGACCGCAGAGATCGAGAAATCGGAGCGATTGCTACGGGAACGAAGAGACGCGCGGACGAGTCTCATCCGCCTCCTTTCAACCGCTTACAGCCAAGTGTTGACCCAACTTCTCGGCCAAGAGACGGCTGCCGTTCTCGAATTCGACGGCAAAGGCGTTCACCCGAAGCCCGGCCCGACGTTGCGCGCGAATGGTCTCGGAATGGCGACCCTCGCGACGGTCATCGGCTTCGACCTCGTGGCCCTCCGCGTCGCAGTCGAGGGTCTTTCCCCGCTCCCCCGGTTTTTTGTCCACGACAGCCCGAAAGCTTCCGACCTCGAATCCGCGCTTTACCACTTGGTTTTTGGGCCGCTGCTCTCGCTCGACGCGATGAGTCCAGAACCCGCCTTCCAGTACATCACCACCACCACTACCCCTCCGCCCGAGACGGCGGCGGGCGTACCCTACGTGCGACTGGTCCTAGACGCCCGGACTGCGGAAGGCCGGCTGCTAAAGGTCGAGTTTTGAACACGCCGATCCGAGGCTTCATCGCTTGTTTCGAGTAATTCGACTGTTGCGACAGATTCGACTTTGTGGTAAACTGCTTTTGTCACGAGACAAGAGGAGATTCCAATGGCCGTCATGATTCCCCACAACTTTGAAACGGTTTCGCCGAGCGAAGCCGATGCCGTGCTGGCCCGTGAGTCGAGCCGCCGGCTCGCTACACGCAAACTGGGCCGGAAGAGCAGCATCCGCATTCAGGTGCTCGACGACGGCGAGGAAGCCGAAACGGTCCCGGTTCCCGCATCCGCGCTGCGCCTGTTCCTGCACCTTCTGACCGAGATGTCACAGGGCAATGCTGTCACTCTCATTCCCACCCACGCGGAACTGACGACCCAGCAGGCCGCCGACCTACTCAACGTCTCGCGTCCGTACATGGCCAAGCTGCTCGACGAGGGGAAAATCCCCGGTCGCACCGTCGGCAAGTACCGCCGCGTCCGGTTTGACGACCTGATGGCCTTCAAGCAGAAGGATGACGACGCGAGGGCCAAGGTTCTCGACCAACTTAGCGCCGAAGCCCAGGAATTGGGGATGGGCTACTGATGGAGCATCCCGTCACCGCCGTCTACGACGCGAACATCCTTTATCCGGCTCCGCTTCGCGATCTCTTCATGCGCCTTGCCCAGGCAGGACTTGTCCGTGCGCGGTGGACTGAAACGATCCATGACGAATGGACTCGCAATGTCCTCAAGGACAATCCGCAAACTTCCGCCGAGCGGATTGCACGCACCCGAACCCTGATGAACGATGCCGTTCGAGACTGCATTGTCTCTGGCTACGAAGACCTGATTGACTCCCTGACCCTGCCCGATCCTGACGACCGGCATGTCCTGGCCGCTGCCATTCGCGGAGGTGCCGAGGTCATCGTGACCTACAACCTGAAAGACTTTCCAGCCGACGCTCTGGCCCCATTCGACATCAAAGCACTTCACCCGGACGACTTTCTCTTCTCTCTCTTCGAGCAGGCACCGGGGTTGGTCTGCGCCGCCGTGAAACGCCAACGGGAAGGGCTTCGCAATCCACCTAAGACCGCCGAGGAGTTGCTCGACACACTTGAAAACCAGGGGCTGACGCAGGTAGTCAGCCGCCTCCGTGAGTTTGCCGAACTCCTCTGATGAGTCGCTGCCGAAACTAGGGCACTTGTGGGTGGCTACTCGCGGATCGAGGGAGCAGCACCTGAGCGAGGAGCGGGGTCATCAACGAAGTCCTCGAACGTCGCATCCTTGATGTAAGGCAGGAGTCGAGCGAGGTAGTCCACGTTCATTTTCTTACCGCTGATAATCTGACTGATCGTCGAGCGGTTGATCTCGGTTTCCTCCGATACCTGGGTCTGCTGGATAGCGGCGTTCTTGAGCGCCTTTCGGAGAGCCGCCCCAAAACGTGAAGAGTTGAAGTATCGCAAAGCCATACCGGCAGAATACTCCTGATCCCTCGAATGCGCAATCATCATGAGGTTCGACTGGCTACGCCGTCGTTGTTTGGTTTTTGAATGTGGCGTTGCTCGCGGTCTCAAATTCGAAGTAAATCGTGTCATTTTTCTCCGCGAAATCGATCCTGCCTCGGGTAAGCCGGTCGGTCCAATACTCCGCTCGCAATGCTTTCACGGGGTCACCCTCGACGTGGATCAGCATCGCACCGTGGTGGATTGGGCTGTGATCCCGGTGGTCCTGCCGCGGAGTATTGCGGTAGATAGACGCGACCGTGTAGACACCGTCAGCCGCTTTCGGGATCTCCATCGCCATCGCTTCGGAACTCGACTCACGTGTCAGCAAACGCGCGTGGATCGAGAAGTAGGTCTGCCGAATGACCAAGTAGACCTCAATGGGCGGAACCTTCTGATTGGTCGTCGGATCGACGTACTCAGCATGGAGCAGGCCTTTCCAAGTGCCTTTGATGTACGGCCGAGCAACGAACCACGGGTGAAGGAATCGGAAACTCCAGGCCCACTTGTCGAAGACGAGCAATAGCAACCCGACAACGGTGATGACAGTCCCACACGGCTTGAAGATGAACCCCGTCTCCTTCGTGCCGTCAACGAGCAGCGCCGCTGCCAGCACGGCCACGAAGATGTAGACGAGTGTCGTCAGATGAAGCTGGGGCATTTTTCCCTCACTGAAAGCCTACGAAGTCCCACGCCGCACTGATGAAGTCGAACCCCTTCTGGCGGGTCCACGGTTGGCTCAAGTGGAACAAGTATTTGATCCCGTTCACCTCCAGCCACTCTTTGCACAGGTCATCCCGCATCGTGTTGTTAAATAGGTAGGCGAGTACCTCGCGGACATCGGTGTAGTACAGGTCATGGCCAAAACACGAGTTCGGCACGTTCCAGACGAGGCATTCGATGAAGTACGACGGGATCGGTTTGGCCGCGTCGATTCCATCCGCCACCATCTTGTTCCGCAACCGCTTGATCGTCCGGGTGATGAACTTGAACCGGTTTCCCGTGGCCCGATTCTTCTCGACCCCGTTTGCGTAGTGTTGGTGCGGCCAATTGACGATCCGTCCCCCATAGTCCGGGCAGAATTCGGTGCCGGAATGATGGTCGATGTTGCCCCGCCAATCCCGGAAGTAGAGTCGGGACTCGAAAGTGGCAACCACGTCGGCATCGACCCGGTAGCTCGTGGGGTGGACGTCGAACGCCTTGGAACCGCGGGTAACCCCTTTCGCCCCGAACTTGGCCACCAGTGCCGCACCAACTTCATTCTTGAACTGTGCGTAGGTGTAGTTGGAGGCGGACCGGCCGAGGTCGGTGGAACTGACACCGGGCACGTGGGAAAAGTCGTCGTAGGCGAAGTCCATGCAGCGGACGCAAATATCCACGTCGCTGTCCTGACGGACGTTCGTGTTGTTGCGGTAGGATCCTTGGGCGAACACCTCGATCGTTCGCTCCGCCAGCACGGGGCATTCCCGGATCGCGGCCCGGATCATCGACTCGGCGTTGTCGGACTTTGTCTGCTCTGTATCGCTGGACGGCTTCGACCACCGGCGAAACAGTTCTTCCCAATCGGTTGCCGTGGTGGGCATACATCATCCTCGAAACGGCGGCTGTCTTGACCCCCATTTGGGATAAGCCCAGACGCCCACGGTCCCAGACAGCTCGTCCCGATAGGCATCGCAAACGGCATTTCCAACTTTGATTTTACTTCGGTGCGACGCAAACCGGAATGTCGGTAGGAAACCTGAGCAAGAAGGGAAGCACAAGCTCAGGACTTCCCGCCGACGAAGTGGAACCGGACGAAAGCCGTCTTGTTTTCAAGCATTCGCTTCCCACGTTCGAGGAGCAAACCTTCCAGCAAGGCCGGCCGACCCTTCGAGTGCGCGACAAGACGGGCCAACTCCTTCAAATCGAGGACGTGACAATAATACTTGGTGGAGAGGAAGACCTTGCCCAACGCGAAGAAAACGGCTTCCCAATCTACGGCGTGATGCATGTCGGAGATGACAACGATGCCCTGGCCGATTTCAGCGGCTCGTGCCTTGAGGTTCAGCAGAGGAATCTTCCCGGCATACTCCGGAGGATCGCTTTCGATCGGGGTGCCGGCCTGGTCGCGGTAGATCGCCTCACCGCGTCGCAATGCGTTGATGGCCCCCTCCAGTTGGCCGATGCCTTCCATGATCTGATTCTGAACCGACTTGCCCTGCCGCCACGTTTTGCGCCTCAACCCCGCCGGCGCAACCTTGTTCTGGACGACGAAGAGGCCCTCGTTCCCGACCTCAAGCTCCCGCGCCATGCCGAGCACGTCGCACAGCTCGCGCCGGTCCTTCCCCTCTGCCACCTTCGGACTGTGGAATGCCCCGAACGGGAAGAGTGCGTCGAAAGCAAGGAATGTCAGACGCTCCAACTCCTCGCCCTCGTCCTTGTCATCGAGTGACATATCGCCGCTGCCGATGACATGAATCTTCAAAGCCTCGGTCTTCTCGAAGGTCAGGCGAAGCTCGCACGACGCCTTGATACTGGGTTCGGCGTTGCCCGCCAGTACTGCCTCAACGGCGTCGTTCGCCCGCTCCCGCAACTTGAATCCAGCCTCACCAGGCAGCGCCGCTGACGGTGACAGGGCTGTAACCGGGTTCGCCAGTCCGGGGTCGAACCGGCATTCAGCGACGAAGAGCGGCAGAAAATTTTCGTTGTGGATCTGTAGTGGAAAGTCCCCGAGCGCCAGTACGGCGAGCAGGTCCGAGGACTCCGCGTCACTGCGGCAAGAACCAAACGTCGTGAACGGAGCAGCCTTGTCGTCGTACACTCGCAGACCGAACGTCAGAACAGAGTGCGATTCAACCTGCACCATCCAGACCATCAGCGACAACTCAGCCCCGATCCGGATTTCCCGGATGAGGTTCATCGGTAGCTTTGCAACGAGCCAGTGACTCGGCGGTGGGTTTAAGGCGCGGTCGATATACACCCCGGCCAGTTCCGAGACCATCCGGTCGTGAATTTCAACTGAAGGCGAAAAGCCCATGCGCGCTCCTGAGTTCTTCGGCCCAACGCTGGTGTCCTCGGTTTCTTGACCCGGAACCTTCACCCAGCCGCCAGCTTGGCGTCCAAGTAATGCAGGATCGTCCGCGCGGCGTTGATGACCAGCATGGCCTCGGGGATGTCGAGGAGGGCATCTGTTGGGTGAGCGAAACTGTTCTTGTTCCTGAACGGGTCAGCCACATCCATCACCGCACAAAACGACCTGGTGATGGTGGCGGTGTCCTGCGGCCTTGGCCCCATAGCCTTCAACGCCAAATGTCCAGCGAGCAGCTTTTTGAACAGGTCGATGATCCGGTCGTCCTGGATGTCCTTGATCGCGGCGTCATCGCAGACATGGCGAAGGTAGCCGTGCAAGGCCGAATGGACTCGGTCCACCCCGCTGGTCTCGCGCTTCGTCTTGATCGACTCCTCGACCTCGATCAACGTGCGTTTGACGAATTCGCTAGTGTACACGGGCGTCGGGTTTGCGACACCAGCCCCGGTTTCAAGCTGCTGCGCGAGCCGGTAGAACTCATCGTGGAGCGATTGCGTCCGACCGTCGGACGACCCGACCGGGTGCCTCTTCAGGATGCCGCGGATGATCTTGGCCTGGTCGAGGGCAGGAGCGCCTTCCAGAATCGCACGGAACCGCTCCTTGTTGGTCCCCTGGTAGTCGGTCGGGATGACATCCACCCCGCAATCGACGTAGAACCGCAGAAGTTCCGGGTGCGAGCCGAACGAGCCGAGATAGCCCCCGGAGGAGCCGATGTACCTCTCCAACAACTTGTTGACTTCCAGCCGGCTCAGCTTCTCCATCTTGGCCTCCGCCTGGCGCAGCCGCGACCGCCCCATCCCTCTGATGCCACAACAGGCCTTGAGGTTCGCGCGGTGATTAACACTCACTTCACCCGAAACTTCACGGTGAACCGCGCGATAATCAGGTCAGCGGTCAGCCCGTGTGCGGCCAAGAGTTCAGCGACGGTTGCAGGTGTCCGGTACGAATCCTTGTTGGCCAAGGACTGGGCGAACTTCCGGCAGGCTTCACGCAGCAGCGGCAGGGTCTTCGCGTCGGTGATCCGTGTCTTCGCATGCGGCGAAGAGGCGTGCTCGAAGACGTGGGAAGGGTGAATCATGATCGGCGTGGCGATGCACGTCGAATCGTAATGGCTGGCGAACCAGTTCATGGAACCGCCGAGCTGGTTGCAGTAGTCCTTGGTGATGGTGTCGGTGGTGGCACCGTTCTTCGCCTCGATGACGAAATACTTCAGGCTGCCGACCTCCCATACGTTATCCGGGCCTTTGCCGACTTCGCTTTCCGGTCGCTGCCCCCTGAAGCCGATGAAGAACCCCAACTGCTTCAGAGATTCCTCGAAACGAGAGGAGTTATCGGTGATGAAGTCCAAGTCCTCCAGTATCCCGTTCATGGCAATGACGATCTTGTTCCCATCACCGTATTTTTCCACAAGGTATTCCGAGCACTGCTTGGCTTGGTTCATGTCGGGCGTCATCAAGCGGGTATAGGCGATGCCATCAATCGGCTTGAGCAACGCCCGGTTGTCACCCAGCGCGGATTTGACCAGCTTTTGCGCCTCGACGGTGTTGGTGTAGTTCGTGTATTCGGCGAGGAGATGCTTAAGCCAGCCTTTTTCTCGCCTGTCCGTGGCGGCGGTGATCGCCTCCTGAATGAGCTTCTCCGCCTGCGCGTAATCCCGGATGTCAACCGCGTCAAACGCCTTGCGCATCTTCTCGGCTAGCGGTCTCACGGAGCCTTCGGCGGTTGGGCGGAGCTTGACGAGGACGCCCTTGCTTGCAACGACCCATTTCCTATCCCGTGTCAGGCATGAGTTCATCACGCCCTCAAGATCGGCAACTGGCTTCCCCCTGAGCTGGTCGGCCAGTTTTTGTGAAAGCTGGAGCTGCGCGCGTGTCGCTGGCGTGAACAGGCTGAGCGAGTTGTCGGCGTACAGCATGCTGATGAGCGACCTCCCCATCAGGATCACGACGCAGTAATCTTCGTTCGACCGGATGCCGCGCCCCATGCCCTGTTCGATCCGCTGGATGGACTGGCTTTTGAGCTGCTCACTGCCGTCCAGCAACGATTGTTCAATGCACTCGATCTTGCGCCGCACATCGGGCAGGCCGTCCACAATGAGGACGCGGCACGCCGCGTGGGGAAGGTCGATGCCGTCATAGCGATTGACGAGCACCACCAGCCCGAAATGGCCAGCCCGCAGCCTGGTGATGCCGTCCGCAAGATTGTTGGCCGACGCGGAAAGCGTCATCACCGCCACGTCAGCCCAGTATTCTGCTCGCTTGTGGGACGGCACGATGACCACTACGTTGTGCGCGGCACTCACCTTCTTCGCCAACGCCTTCACATCATCGTCTTCGGCAGTGCCGTTCAACTCCTGCGGCACGAGGATCATCCGATCGCCAACGTCGCTGGCCGTCGTGGGGGAAATAGGCTTCCGCACCGCGTCCGGGTTTGCGTTGAAGTGCGTGACCAGGATGCTGTCATCCGCAAGGGTCGCAGTCATGAAGATCCGGCGGCTGGCTCCAACGAAGCTGGGGATGACGCTGATCGGCACGCAACGGGGGCTGATCTCCACCTTACCACCCGCGAATACGCAGGTGCAGAGGGTGAGGTGTTCCTTAATCAGCGGCCAGATGAACTTGACCTCGTCTTTGTCCTTGGCCTCGTTCAAGATGGCGACAACCTTGGTGAGGCCGCCCTGCCACGCCCAGAAGGGAACCTGCATGATGGCGCTGGGGTAGCCCTGCTCGATGTCGAGCGCCGTTGCTTCGGACTGGCGGTGGAGTTCTTCCTTGAAGAGCGCAAGGAGCTTCGCGTAGGCGTCAGCCGGGGCTGCGATGGTCAGGGTGAACTGGTTGAGTGTGGTGGACAGGCAAGCGTGAACGTCGTCGATGACGACGCTGCCAATCCTGATCTTCGTCCCCTCGGAGCCTACGCCGAACCGCGACTTGCCGTTGATGAGCTTGTAGATGTTGATGACAAGGATGGCCTGCCCACGCCGGAAGCGGTAGTCATCTTCGTCGTCGGTCACCTCCAGCCCGAGAGCTTTGGCTTCCTGAATGACCTGATCGACCAGCAGGGGGTCGGGGCAGACGTAAACCGCGGGGCCTTTGCCTTCGTTCAGGCAGCTTTTCAGGACGAGCAGCCCCACGACGGTTTTTCCACCACCGGTGTTCATCTTGAGGACGACTTCCGGTTCGCCCCGCCGCGCGAACCAGCCCGTCCACACCTCGGACTGTACGTCGCGCGGGTACTGATACCTGGCGTCCTTGGCGGGTAGCGCGCTGAAAATTTCACGCGGCTCCAGCACGGTGTCCGCCGCTTCCCCCGATCCAAGTTCGTCGAAGTCGATGTCCATGTGCCTTCAGGCCTCACTGGTTTTTTGGTGACAGCCTCCGCACCTACCGCGCTCTCGACACACCCGGTACAACACCATCGCGCAGGGGCTAAACGTCAACCCATCGAAAAAGGCTTCGGCGGCAGACGCGAACCACTCAAAAGTGGACCATCCGCTGCACAACTTGGTTCACGGAGTACGGCGAGTATCTACCGCCGATCATCCGCCCTTCTTCTTTCTGTCCTGCCGCTTTTGTGTCTTCCGCCCCGGTCGGTACCCCGTCGTCTTCGGCGGTTCCGCGCCCCGCTCGCCTGGCTCTTCGCCCTTGGCCGGGTTGGCGACCGTGTGGTAGTGGTCGCCCTTGACCGCACTATTCGCCTGCCGGCGGCGGGCCTCCAGAGCTTCCTTCGGCGGTTCGTTGGGAATCAGCCCTTCGCACCCGCCAATGAGATCCGCCCGGCCCGCTTTGATGAGCGCCTCGCGGACGGTGAAGTAGTTCTCGGGCTTGAAGAACTGCATCAGGGCACGCTGCATTTTCCGGTCGTTTATGCCCTTCGCGACGTGAACTTCCTTCTTGGTGAAGGGGTCAATCCCCGTATAGTAAAGACATGTGGCGATGTCGAACGGGGCGGGGATGAAGTCCTGCACCTGATCCGGGCGGTAGCCGTTGCGTTTCAAATACAGCGCCAGGTCGATCATCTCGTCGAGGGTGCTGCCGGGGTGGCTGGCGATGAAGTACGGCACCAGTTGCTGCTTCGGCTTGCCCGCCTTCGCGCTCGCCTCCTTGTACTGCTCGGCGAACACGCCGAAGTTGTCGATGCTCGGCTTCTTCATCTTCTCCAGCACCGTCGGGCTGGTGTGCTCCGGGGCCACCTTCAGTCGCCCGCCGACGTGGTGCGCCGCCAGCTCGTCCACGTACTCCGGACTCAGTTGCGCCAGGTCCATGCGGATGCCGCTGCTCACCAGCACCTTGCGAATGCCCGGCGTGGCGCGGGCCTTCCGCATCAACTCCAGCGTCGGCCCGTGGTCGGTGCCGAGCAGCTTGCAGATGGACGGGTGGATGCAGCTCAGCCGCTTGCACTTGGCCTCCACCTCCGGACGGGTGCAGCGCATCTGATACATGTTGGCCGTCGCCCCGCCGATGTCCGAGATGATGCCCTTGAACTCCGGGTCGGCGGCCACCTTCGCCACCTCCTTCAGGATCGACTCCTGCGAGCGGCTCTGAATGATCCGCCCCTGGTGGGCGGTGATGCTACAGAAGGTGCAGCCGCCGAAGCAGCCGCGCATCACCGTCACGCTGTCCTTGATCATCTGGTGGGCGGGGATCGGCTCGGTGTAGCTCGGGTGCGGGCGGCGGGTGTACGGCAGGTCGTAGTAGCGGTCCATCTCGGCCTGCGAGAGCGGGATGGCCGGGGGCGTCTGCACCACCGCCTGCCGGTCGTGGAACTGCACCAGCGTGACGGCGTTGAACGGGTTCGTGTGCGTGTGGATGACCCTGGTCGCCTCCGCAAACTTGAGCTTGTCCGACTTGACCGCTTCGTAACTCGGAATGACCTCAAATGCGGAATGCGGAATGGGGAATGCGGAATCCCCAACCGGGCTTTCTTTCCGCACTCCGCATTCCGCACTCCGCAATTGGTCGCTCTCTTTGGCCCCCAGCGCGTACGCCACGCTCCGCAGGTCGCGGCAGTCCTTGATGGTCTTCCCGTCCCTCAGCCGCGTCGCCACCTCGACGATGTTCTGCTCGCCCATGCCGTACACCACCAGATCGGCCTTGCTGTCCAGCAGGATGCTCCGCTTCACCGTGTCCGACCAGTAGTCGTAGTGGGCCAACCGGCGGAGGCTGGCTTCCACCCCGCCGGCCACCACCGGCACGCCGGCGAACGCCTCGCGGCAGCGTTGAGCGTACACCAAAGTGGCGCGGTCCGGCCTCAACCCGATCCGCCCGCCGGGGCTGTAGGCGTCGTCATTTCGGACCTTCTTGTTCGCGGTGTAATGGTTGATTAACGAGTCCATGTTGCCGGCACTGACGGCGAAGAACAGCCGCGGGCGGCCGAACTGCCGCCACGGGTCGGCCGTCTTCCAGTCGGGCTGGCTCAGGATGGCCACGCGGAAACCGGCCTGTTCGAGTGCCCGGTGAAGGATGGCCATCGCAAAACTGGGGTGGTCGATGTAGGCGTCGCCGGTCACGAACACCACGTCCACGGCGTCCCACCCTCGGGCGGCCACCTCCGCCGCGGTGGTCGGGGCGAACGGGGCGGCGTATTGCTCGGACCACAAAGGGAGAGACAATCTGTCGGGTTTCATCGCAGACACCGGGTGGGGAACGACTCATTGTAGCGTGCGGGGCCTTGCCGGCCGGTTCTGTGTGTTAGACTGAATTTCGGACATCTGCGGGGTTTGCAGCTTTTCACCAGACGGGACATCGGGTACATTTTCCCCCGGCTCACCGAACGGAACTCGGCCGGACGGGAAACGCCCACCGGGGAGGCATCAATGCCGGAACACGGGTTCACTTTACGCCGGTGGCTCGCCGCCGCCGTTTCTACCACCGCATTCGCCGCCACCGGCGCCGCCCAAGAGCGGCCCGACGTGGTGCTGCGGTACGACGGGTTGACCACCCGCCAGACGTTCAAATTCAAGACGGACGGCGGCGAACACAGCAAGGCCGTCGGCGGCCTCGGCTGGCAGTTCCCGTCGTCGGCGCTGGCCACCGTCGGGTTCGACCCGGCCCCAGTCACGTTCTGCATCGAGCCGCTCGTGCCCATCACCGCCGGGCAGGAGTACGGGTTCACCATCGACTCGTTCGGCAAGCCGCGGGACTTCGCCGGCGTGAAGGCGGACAAGTCCGGCACGGAAGCGGCCGACAAGCGGGCGAAGTTGGTCCGCGAGCTGTACGCCAAGCACTACGCCGAGGCGGTGAGGGACAACGGCACGGCGTCCGCGTTCCAGGTGGCCGTGTGGGAACTGACCACCGAGAGCCAGTTGCCCAAGGCGCCGGCCGCGTACAGCCTGTACTCGGGCACCTTCCAGGCGGTCGAACCGCTCGCCCAGGCGCCGGCCTTCGTGCAGACGGCCGAGGGGTATCTGAAGGGGCTGACCGGCGACGACAGCGGGTTCGCCACCGCCCCGCTGCTGGCCGGCCGCGAACTGGTGCGACTGAGCGGCGCGAACGTGGCCACCGGGGAAGCGGCCCAGGCGCAAGTGGGCCTGCGGAACCGCGGCGGGGTGAACAACCTCGTCTCCCCATTCGGGGACGAGCCGCAGTCGTTCGGCGGGCTGGGCGGCGGGCGGGCGCCGTCGTTGAACGGCCTGCGGAGTGGTGTGGGCGGCGGGGTCGGCGGAGGGGGCGGGGGCGGCTTCGGCGGCGGCAACGGTGGCGGCTTCGGCGGGGGGAACAACTCGACACCGACTAGCCCGCCGACGCCCGGCACCGACGGCAACCCCGGCGGCACCAACCCGATCAATCCGGGCAGCCCGCCAGTGTCGCCACCGCCGGGCGTGCCGCCGATTCCTCCCGTCCCGCCGGTGTCGCCACCGCCGGGCGTGCCGCCGGTGTCGCCGCCCCCGCCTGGCGTACCGCCGATTCCGCCAATCCCGCCGGTGCCGCCGGTGCCCCCGCCGCCACCGGACCCGGACCCGGTGCCCGCCCCGCCCGCCCTGCTGCTCGGCGTCATCGCCGCCGGAGTGTTCGGCGTGCGGAAGCTGCTCAAGAGGCCGAAGGCCGAATCGAACGTGAAACCGGGAACGCAGTGACCGGGTGAACTGGAACCGGGAACGCAGTGACCGGGTGGGCCAATAGCCACCCGGTAACTGCGTTCCCGGTTCCATTGGAGGTCCGGCCGTGATAGAAGTCGTCGAATAACGCGGGTGGAAGAACAACCTGAAGCTGAGCAAAGCGGC